>NZ_JBQTHF010000009.1:0-123321 GCF_052390155.1 Actinokineospora sp.
GACCGCGAGATGATCCTCATCATCTTCGGCGGGAGCGGCGGCGGCGCGGGGGGGGGCATCCATCAATACCAGTTCTCCAACGGGAACAACGCCCGCTCGGGCGCCTCCGGCGGCGGGGGCGGCGGCCCGGGGGGGGGGGGGGGGGGGGGGGGGCGGCCCGACCCCGGGCCCCCCCCCAGCGGGGGCGGGGGGCCCCCGCGCCCGGCGGGGGGGGGGCGGGGCGGGGCCCGCCCCGCCGTTCGCCGTGCCGATCAAGACCGCGAATCGCGCTATGTAACGGATTTGATGGGAATCGAGTACGGGGAGTGAGAGCGCGGACCTGTGTATTATGCGGGCCGGTCGGCGTGGCACCATCGGCGCACGCGCGGGTGGGTCCCGGAAGGAGCAACCGATGAACGATCGGACCGAACAGGTCGACGATCTCCATCTGGTCGCCCTGCCGAGCGCCATCGGCTGCACCGAGATGTTCGTGCGGTTCGCGCTCACCGAGTGGGCGCTGCGGGGCATGCGGGACGTGGCGGCGCAGGTGGCGCGGGCGTTGGCGGGCATCGTCGTGTCGACGGCCGATCCGGCGAAGCCGGGCATGATCACCGCGCGGGTGCGGCTCTCCGGCGGCGACCTGATCATCGAGATCGAGACCGCGCGCCCGGTGCCCCCGCCCCAGACCCCCCAGGGTGTCCGCACCGGAGCCATGGAACTCGAACCCGGTCGCCACGTCGTCTGGTGCACGCTGCCGTTGCCCGGTGGCATGAACGCCGCCGCCGTCCCGCTGCCGCGCCGCCAGCGCAGGCCGTCGGAGTTGACCGCGCAGGGCACCGGGCTCGACGACCCGATGACGATGGATCCTGAGGTCATGCAGCGAATCCTCTACGGACTCAACGGCACGCAGGACCGCCGCGACCACTAGCGGGACGTATCTGCGGCCCCCGCCGCGGCCTCCTCTTTCCATGGGCGCGAGAACTGGCAACGAAGTGAACGGCGAGTCCGTGACGCTTTGTAACGTGGCCGGGGTCTCAATCCGATGGAACCGAGTGACGGGGTCACGCATCCATAGTGGCAACAGAAACGAAGTAGAGATGTCTCCACAACAGGGGGAAACGATGTCCACCACGAGCGAACCGCATGAACTGAGTTACCGCGCGCTGGCGATGCTGCGCGCGGTCCAGGCCGGTCGCGCGCAGATGAGCTGTAGCCGCGAGCCCGACCTCTACATCGACGGCGTCCCGTGCTGCGACCAGTTCAGCGCCCACGTGCTCACCCACGACGGCCTGATCGCGGGCGCCCAGGGCTTGTTCGGCCAGTTGGTGGCCGCCACGCTCACCCCGGCGGGCCACGCCGCGCTGGCCTCGGTGGCCGTAGCCGCCTGACACGACTTCCGGTCCCCCGTTCGACGGCCTCCCAGCGCCATCGGGAGGCCGTCGGCATGTCCGAACAGCGCTACCGGGAGGCCGTCGGCACGTCCAGACCCGGAGAGCCGAACACCGCGCCCTGCGCCCGATCGGCGCCCGCGGCAGTCCACCAGGCCGCCTGCTCAGCCGTGTCGACGCCAGCCACGAGCACCGAGACCTCGCTCTCCCGCACGATCGGGACCAGGTCGCGCACCGCGCGGGCGAACAGCGACGACGGCTCGGGGTTGCCCGCGATCCGGCGCACCACGGCGTCGGCCATCCGCACCGTGTGCACCGGCAGGTCCTCCAGACAGGTCAGGTCGCCCCTGGTGCGGCCGAATCCGGTCAGCACCGACCGCAGGCCGAGGTCGACCAGCACGCCCAGGTTGTCCTCCGCGTGGCCGTCCGCGCCGCACAGGGCCTCGACCGGCATGCCGAACTCCAGCCGGTCGGCCGGAAGCCCGGTGTCGGTGAGCACCGCGTGCACGGCGGCCACGAGGTCGGGGTCGGCGGCCTGCTCCGCGGCCAGGTCGACGTAGAGCCGGGGCCCGTCGCCGAAGCAGGCCAGCCGTTCGGCGGCCCGCGCGAGCACCCAGTGTCCCAAGGGGACACTGAGCCCGGTGTCCAGCAGCACCTCCTGCGAGCGCGCGTGGCCGAGTTGCCCGTGGGTGGGGTGGTCCCAGTGCAGCCGCGCCTGCACGGCGACCACGCGCCGGTCGTGCAGGGTGACCACCGGCTGGTAGTCCAGCTCCAGTTCGCCGCTCTCCCAGGCGCCCGGGACGGACGCGGCAAGCCGGTAGTGCTCGCGGAAGTGGGCGTCCTGGTCGGCGTCGACCAGGCCCCATTGTCTGCGGCCCTGGCATTTGAGCCTGCGCAGGGTGATGTCGGTGGCCCGCAGCAGGTCGGCGGGGTCGGTGTTGCCCGCTGGCGTGCGGACCACCGCGACGGTCGCCGACGCCACCACCCCGTGTCCGTCCACATAGGTCGGTTCGGCCAGCGCCTCGTTGATCGCGGTGGCCACCGCTGCCACGTCCGGCGGGGTGGCGCCGTGGTGCAGCAGCAGTCCGAACTCGACACCCGACAGCCGTGCGATCGTGGCCTCGTGGCCCGCGGTGATCGCGGCCAGCCGGGACGCGGTCTCGCGCAGCAGGTGGTCGCCAGCGTGCCTGCCGATGCCGTCGTTGACGATCGCGAAGTCCTCCAGTCCCAAGTGGAACACCGAGAACTCGTGCCCGCCGCTGAGCGCCTCCTCCAGCCTGCCGATGAACGACTGCCGGTTGGGCAGGCCGGTGAGCACGTCGTGCGTGGCCTGGTGGCTGATCCGGTGTTCGAGCAGGTGCAGGTCGGTGATGTTCTCCACCATCGTGACGTGGTGGTCGGGCCTGCCGTCGGCGTCGCGCAGCACCGACACCGCCACCCGCACCCACGCGGTCTCGCCGTCGGCGTGCACGAACCTGGTGCGCTCGTGGAGTTGGTCGCCGTCGCCGCCGACCAGTTCGGCGTAGCGGCCCCGTAGATAGTCCGCTTCCTCGGGGTGGAACAGGTCGTCCAGGCGTTTGCGGAACAGGGTGCCGCGCTGGTGGCCGAGCATCTCCTCCAGCGCCTCGTTGGCCCGCGCGACGCCGCCGCCGAGGTCGCTGATCACCATGCCCAGCACGGATGTGGCGAACAGCTCCCGAAAACGCGCCTCGCTGGCCGCCAGGTCGCGTTCGACATTCTGCTTGGCCCGCACCAGAGCCTGGCGGATGTCCTCCTGGTCACCGAAGAGCCGCTCCCGGGTGGCCTCGGTGAACCCGGCGGCGACCGCGCCGAGCACCGTCCACATTCGACTGTCTACTCTGGAGAGTTCAGCACCGAGCAGGTCGAGCGTGGTCCGCAGGCAGTCCGGCTCGACGAACCCCGCGGCGACGAGCCGGGCGCCGATGTCGGTCGCGGTCGCCGGGTCGTCCCTGGCGAGCAGCGCGGCGGTGATCAGCTCGCCGAGTTCGGCCTCGACCTCGCCGTGCGCCCGCGGGACGTACGCGACCCGGCGCAGCGCCGCCGCCCACCGGCCCGCCAGCTCAGCACGATCCACGGGGACCGTCCGGATGGCGCGTCATCGTCGTCCTTGTCGGCTGCTCGATTCAGTCTTACGGGGTATCACTCTGCACCCGATCGGGTACCCAGCGCTACCCCGACAATCCACTCAGAGTAGACAAACCTCTCAGTCGACGGGGTGAAGTTCAGACCTTCGGGCGACTCCCGCGTAGAGATTCGAGCGCACGGCGTCGTCGGCGTCCTCCGGCCGCTCAGGGCGCCACTGCGGGGTGTAGACCAGCCCGGGCTCCACCAGGTCGAACCCGTCGAACATGCGCTGAATCTCCGCGCGGGTGCGCGGGAAGATCGGGTCCTGGCTGTTGCGGAACACCTCGACCGCGCCTGCCATCCCCGCGGGCGCGTTGTCCCAGGTGAACGCGGACAACGCGAGGTAGGAGCCGGGCGCGAGGGCCTCGCGGTAGCGGGCGGCGATCGCCCACGGGTCGTCGGCGTCGGGAATGAACTGCACCACACCCACCATGAGCAGCCCCAACGGCTTGTCCAGGTCGAGCAGGCCCAACGTGCGCGGGGACTGCAGGATCTTCTCAGGATCGCGCATGTCGGCCTGCAACACGGTCGCGTTGGCGTTGTCCCGCAACAGCAGTTCGCTGTGCGCCACGGCCACGGGCTCGTAGTCGACATACACCACGCGCGCGTCCGGGTCGGCGGCCTGGGCGACCTCGTGCACGTTGCCCACGGTCGGGATGCCCGAGCCGAGGTCGAGGAACTGGGTGATGCCCGCGTCGAGCAGGTGCAGCACCGCCCGGCGCAGGAACGCGCGGTTGAGCCGGGCCATGTCCCGCGCGGGGACCACGGTGACCAGCTTCTCGGCTAGCGCGCGGTCGCCCGCGAAGTTGTGGCCGCCGCCGAGCAGGTAGTCGTACACCCGCGCGGCACTGGGCAGTTCGGTGTTCACGCCTTCAGGCACCCAACTGGAGGAATCGGTCACGACCCACCTCGGACTCGACGGACAGGAGTCTGATCAGCGTACTGACTACCCCTATCGTCCGATCGGGTCATCCTCGCTAAAGGATCTTCACCGTCCGTCACGTCCGTTGTCGAAGACCACATGTTCCGGGCGAACCGGGACCCGGTCGAGTGCTTTGCCGGTGGCCGCGCGAATGGCGGCGACGATCGCGGGGGTGGCCGAGATCGTCGGCGGCTCCCCGACGCCGCGCAGGCCGTAGGGCGCGTGCGGGTCGGCGAGTTCGAGCACGTCGATCGGCATCGGCGGCATGTCGAGGATCGTCGGGATGAGGTAGTCGGTGAACGACGGGTTGCGCACTTTTCCGTCCACCACCTGGATTTCCTCCATCACCGCGAGGCCGAGCCCCTGCGCGGAGCCGCCCTGGATCTGGCCGACGACCGCCTGCGGGTTCATCGCCCGGCCGACGTCCTGCGCGCAGGCCAGCTCCACGACGCGCACCAGGCCCAGCTCGGTGTCGACGTCGACCACCGCGCGGTGCGCGGCGAAGGCGTACTGCACGTGCGCGGTGCCCTGCCCGGTCTCCGGGTCGATCGGCTCGGTGGGCCGGTGCCGCCACTCGACGGTGTGCTCGATCGCCTTGCCGCCCACCAGGTCCGCCACGTCGGCCACGGCCTCCCCGGTCGCGGAGATCACCTTGCCGCCGTCGAGGTGCAGCGCGCCGTCGACGGCGACCTTGGCCGCCGCCAGCGCCAGCAGGTCCGCGCGGACGGCCTCGCACGCGGCCCGCACGGCGCCCCCGGTGACGTAGCTCTGCCGCGACGCCGAACTGGACCCGGCGCTGCCCACGGCGGTGTCGGCGGGCAGCACGGTCACCTGGTGCACGCCGAGTTCGGTGCGCGCGATCTGCGCCTGGAGGGTGACCAGGCCCTGGCCGACCTCGGCGGCGGCGGTGTGCACCGACACCACGGGCTCCCCGGAGATCACCTCCAGCCGCACGCGCGCGGTCGAGTAGTCGTCGAACCCTTCGGAGAAGCCGACATTCTTGATGCCGACGCCGTAGCCGACACCGCGCACGACCCCTTCGCCGTGGGTGGTGTTGGACACACCGCCGGGCATCTCGCGCAGGTCGTCGGCCGCGGCGGCGGGCATCGGCTTGTCCCGCACCAGGCGCAGCAGTTCGGCGACGGGCGCGGCGGAGTCGATCACCTGGCCGGTCGGCAGGCTCGCGCCCTCGCTGACGGCGTTGCGGATGCGCAGCTCGACCGGGTCCATGCCGAGCCGCTCGGCCAGTCTGTCCATTTGCGACTCATAGCCGAAACATGCTTGTACAGCGCCGAATCCGCGCATCGCGCCGCACGGCGGGTTGTTGGTGTAGAGCCCGTAGGCGTCGATGTGCACGTTGGGCACCACGTACGGGCCGACGCCGAGGGTGGCGGCGTTGGCCACCACGGCGGTGGTGCTGGAGGCATAGGCGCCGCCGTCGAGCAGGATGCGGGCGCGGACGTAGACCAGGTCGCCGTCCTCGGTCGCGCCGTGCTCGTAGCGGATCACCGCGGGGTGGCGGTGCACGTGACCGAAGAACGATTCCTCGCGGCCGTAGACGAACTTCACCGGCTTCCCGGTGTGGCGCGCGAGCATGCAGGCGTGCACCTGCATCGACAGGTCCTCCCGCGCGCCGAAGGCGCCGCCCACGCCGGCGAGCGTGATCCGCACCTGGTCGGTGGGCAGCCCGAGCGCGGCGGCGACCTGCTGCTGGTCGACGTGCAACCATTGGGTGGCAACGAAAAGGTCGATGCCGCCGTCCTCGGCGGGCACCGCGAGGCCGGACTCCGGGCCGAGGAAAGCCTGGTCCTGCATGCCGACCGTGTACTCACCGGTCACCACGACGGGCGCGGTGGGCTCGGGCGCGCCGTGCCGGATGCGCACGTGCCGCACCACGTTGCCGCCCTGGTGGTCGGGGTGCAGCACCGGCGATTCGGTGCCCAGCGCCGCTTCCGGGTCGGTCACGGGGTCGAGCACCTCGTAGTCGACCTCGATGCGGGCGGCCGCGCGGCGGGCGGTCTCCGGGTGGTCGGCCGCCACGATCGCGACCGGTTCCCCTTCGTAGCGCACGACATCCTCGGCGAGCACCGGCTGGTCGGCGTGTTCCAGACCGAACCGGTTGCGGCCGGGCACATCGGTGTGCGTGAGCACCGCGTACACGCCGGGCAGGGTGAGCGCGGGGCCGATCCTGATCGCGCGGATGCGCGCGTAGGGGTGCGGGCTGCGCAGTGTCGCGCCCCACAGCATCTCGTCGGCCCACAGGTCCGAGGAGTACGCGAACTCGCCCTTGACCTTGAGCGCCGCGTCGGGCCGGATGGGACTGTCGCCGACGCCGCCGATGGCCGTGTCGATGCGTTCGGTGGACGATCTCGTCATCGGGTGATCCCCGCCTTCCTGGCCAGTCGGGCACTCGCGGTGCCCAGCGCGCGGGCCACATCGGACTCGGTGACCATGCTGGATTCGTCGTCCTCGATCACCGTGCGCCCGCCTGCGAGCAGCATCGCCAGCGGCGGCAGCGCGCCGAACACCAGCGCGGCCACCGGGTCGGCGATGCCGGCGTGCTCGATGCCGGTCAGCCGCCACAGCGCGACGTCGGCGAGCTTGCCCGACTCCAGCGAGCCGAGTTCCGCGTCGCGGCCGAGGCAGGCCGCGCCACCCATGGTGGCCAGCCACAACGCGCGCCGGGCGTCGCAGGCGCCTGCTCCGCCGCGCAGCCGGGCGAGGTACATCGCCTGGCGCAGCTCGATTCCGAGCCCACCATCCTCATTGGACGCCGCGCCGTCGGCGCCGAGACCGACCGGCGCGCCCGCGGCCAGCAGGTCGGCGACCGGGGCGATGCCCGCGCCGAGGCGGGCGTTGGACGTCGGGCAGTGCGCGACGCCCGTGCGCGTGGTGCCCAGGGTGCGGATGGCGTCGTCGGACAGGTGCACGCCGTGCGCGAGCCAGACGTCGGCGCCGGTCCAGCCGAGCCGCTCGGCGTAGTCGACCGGCGTGCAGCCGAATTCGGCCAGGCACTGCTTCTCCTCCTCGATCGTCTCCGCGAGGTGGGTGTGCAGCCGGACGCCCGCGCCGCGGGCGAGGTCGGCGGCGCCGGTCATCAACTCGGCGCTCACCGAGAACGGCGAGCACGGGCCGACCGCGATGCGCACGAAGGACTCCGGCGTCCGGTCGTGCCACCGGTCGATCGCGTCGGCGGTGCCGGCCAGCGCGGTGTCGGTGTCCTCGACCAGCGAATCGGGCGGGAGCCCGCCCGCGGCGGTGCCCCGGTCCATCGACCCGCGCACGGCGTGCAGCCGGATGCCGACCTCGGCGGCGGCGTCGATGGTGGCGCCGAGCAGGTCGCCGCCGTCGCTCGGGAACACGTAGTGGTGGTCGGCCGCGGTCGTGCACCCGGTGCGCGCCAGGCGAACCAGCCCGGCGGTGGCGGCGGCGCGGGTGATGTCCTCGTCCAGCCCGGCCCACACCGGGTACAGCTCCACGAGCCAGTTGAACAGGTCGGACTGCTGGGCGAAGCCGCGCGTGGCCCACTGGTAGAGGTGGTGGTGGGTGTTGACGAACCCGGGGGTGAGCAGGCAGCCGCGGCCGTCGACGCGCCGGTCGGCGGGCAGGTCGTCCGGGGCGGCGCCCGGTCCGACCGACTCGATGTGGCTGCCGTTCACCACCAGGTGGCCCTCGGCGTACTCGGTGCCCGCCGCGTCGACCGTCGCGATCGCCGCGCCCTCGATCACCGTCCTCACGAGACACCGTCCATCCGGGACGCCGCGAGCCGGACCGCGTCCAGGATCTTCTCGTATCCCGTGCAGCGGCACAGGTTTCCGGCCAGCGCCTCGCGGATCTCCGGGTCGGACGGGCGCGGGTTGTGCCGCACCAGGTCGTGCGCGGCGACGATCAGCCCGGGCGTGCAGAAGCCGCACTGCACCGCGCCGGTCTCCACGAACGCCTCCTGCATCGGGTCCAGATGGTCCTCTGTGGACAGTCCCTCGACGGTGCGCACCGTCCGGTCCTGCACCTGGCCCGCCGCGACCAGGCACGCGCACACCGCGACGTCGTCCAGGTACACCGTGCAGGAGCCGCATTCGCCCTGCTCGCAGGCGTTCTTCGCGCCGGGCAGGCCGAGCCGCTCGCGCAGTACGTAGAGCAGGCTCTCGCCCTCCCACACGTCGTCGGCGACCCGGTCCTCGCCGTTGATCTCCACCCTCACGCGCATCGCGACCAGCTCCCCGTCGAATAGTCCGCCCATGCCCACGCGAGCGTGCGACGGGCGAGCACGGCCAAGGCGTGCCGCCGGTACGCCGCGGTGCCGCGCACGTCGTCGATGGGGCTCGCCGCGGCCCCGACCAGCTCCCCGAACCGGCGCAACACGCTGTCCGGCAAAGTTTTCGGCGATTCCCAGCGGCCGGCCAGTTCGCCCGCCGCGAACTCCTGCGCGTCCGGCGCGCGCAGCGGCGTGGGCCCGGCCGAGCCGATCCCGGTGCCGACCGTGCCGGTCTCCGGGTGCAGCGCCAGGCCGAACGAGCACACCGCGATCACCATCGCGTTGCGGGTGCCCACTTTCGCGAACTGCTGCGGCCCGGTGGCCGCGGGCAGGTGCACGGCGGCGACCAGCTCGTCCGGCGCGAGCGCGGACTTCTTGGGCGCCAGGAAGAACTCCGCCGCCGGGATGCGGCGGGTGCCGCGCACGGAGGCGGCCTCCACGACCGCGCCCGCGGCCAGCAGCGGCGGGTGCGCGTCGCCCGCCGGGGACGCGGAGCCGAGGTTGCCGCCGACGGTGCCGCGGTTGCGGATCTGCGGCGACCCGACCGTGCGCGCGGCCATCGCCAGGCCGGGCAGCCGGTCGCCGAGTTCCTCGATGATCCTGGCATACGGCAGGCAGGCGCCCACCCGCACGCTCGTGCCTTCAGTGTCCCATTCGGACAGTTCGGCCAGCCCGCCGAGATCGAGCAGCGCGGCGGGTCGGCGCTTGTCGAAGTTCAGCTCCACCATGATGTCCGTGCCGCCCGCGATCGGCACGGCGTCGGGGTGTTCGGCCTTGAACCGCAGTGCTTCGGCGAATGACGCCGGTCGTAGAAACTCCATTGTGGACTCCTCCTACCACCAGGCCAGGCCGGCATCGGGCGCGTCGGCGCGGCGCACCGTGCCCTCGATGAGCCCGTAGGGCCGATCCGCCGCGAAGAACACCTCGCCCGGGTTGTCCATTCCGAACGGTGCCAGATCGACCAGGAAGTGGTGCTTGTTCGGCAGTGTCAGCCGAATCTCGGCCAAGTCGTCGGCGCCCGCGAGCACCCGCTCCCCCATCGCGTGCAGGGTTTGCTGCAGCGACAGGCTGTGCGTGTCGGCGAACGCGGTGAGCAGCCGCTCCCGGGCGCCCGCGAACGATGCCGCCCAGTCGCGGGCGTCGGTGCTCCGGTGCCGCCACAGCGCGGTGACGGCGGTGGCGAGAATCCGGTCGCGCGCCTCGGGCAGCGTCGTGTACTCGTCCACGTGGAACCCGTGGAACTCCGAACCGGTTGTGTTGAGCACCACCAGATCCGAGACACCGGACACGATCCACGCGCCGTCGCCGTCGCAGCAGGCGGTGGCCGTGCGGGTGCCCGCGGCGCGGGCGAAGGAGTGGCCGGTCGCGGCGATCCGGTCCCACGCGTACTGCTCGATCCGCACCCGCGCGCGGGTGATCGTCGGCGTCGTGTCCACGAAGTGCCTGGCCAGCCGCAGCGCGAAGTCCTCGATCTCCCCGACGCCGTCGCGCGCGAACGCGTAAACCGTGTTCTTCTGCGTGTCCGTGGGCAGCACGCCGCTGTTGTCGCCGGTCAGGTGCGTGGCGGTCAACTCGCCCGCGAGCGTGGTGGTGACGTTGAGGTCGGTGATCGTGTGCGCGTCCGCGCCGCGGTCGACCCGCACCAACCGGGTCTCCGCCTTGCCGTACTGGTTCTCGCCGAGCTCGATGTCCATCAACTTCCCCGGTAGGTGGAATAGCCGAACGGGTTGATCAGCAGCGGGACGTGATAATGCCCGTCCGACGCGCGGAACGCGACCACGACCTCGGGGTAGAACGCGTCCGGCCCCAGGTAGGCCCCGGTGTCGAAGACGAACCGGTGCTCGCCGGGTTCGGCGGCCCAGCCCGCGATCCGGCCGTCGTCGTCGGTGCGCTTGTCCCCGACTGGCCGCCATTCGCCGTCGCGGCGGGCTTCGTGGCGCACCGCGACACCGGCAGCGGGCTTGCCGCGGCTGGTGTCGAGCACGTGCGTGGACAGCGTCACGGTCACGATTCGGCCAGCTTCCCCAGTCGCAGCGCGACTATTCGACCCAGTTCCGCCCGCACCTCGTCGCGCTCGGCGACCGAGTCGTTGCCCAGTCTGCGGCGCAGGTTCGCGAGCACGGTCGCCGCGGACAACCCGGTGGCGCAGATGAGGAACACGTGCCCGAACTGCTCCTCGTAGCGGATGTTGCCCGCCACCAGGTCCGCGCGGACCCGGTCGTCGGCGGTGGCCGCCGCGGACTGCTCGGCCCGCGACCAGCCCGCCTCGCGGCCCGCCCCCGCGGCGCGGTCGCCGATGCGCGGGTGCGCGTCGAGGGCCTCGCGCACGTCGGTCCAGTCGAGCCCGGCGAGGGTCTTGGCCGAGACCTCGGCGAGCTGCCCGAAGTCGCGATAGGGCCGCCCGGCGACGATCTCGGCCGCCCAGCGGTGCGACGCGCAGCACGCCAGCAGGTCGGCGGTGGCGTCCGGCGGGGCGGCGGTGTTGAACGTGGTGAGGAAGCTGTCGCCCGGCATCCGCACAGTAGACACCGACCGGCCCCCGCCAGCAATACACAGGCACCGAAGGTGGCCTTCGTCGCGCGCGAAGGCCACCTTCGGAGACCGGGTGACTACCGAAGTCGGGCGATTACGCGAAGACCTCGCCCTTCTCGGCCTTCTCGACCAGCGACGCGGGCGGGGTGAACCGGGCGCCGTAGCGGTCGGCCAGTTCGCGGGCGCGGGCGACGAAGCCCGCGATCCCGCCAGGGTAGCCGTTGATGTACTGGATCACGCCGCCGGTCCAGGCCGGGAACCCGATGCCGAAGATGGAGCCGATGTTGGCGTCCGGCACCGTGCGCAGGACGTCTTCGTCGAAGCACTTGACGGTTTCCAGCGCCTCGGCGAAGAGCATGCGCTCCTGCATGTCCTGGAACGGGATCTCGGTGCCGCCCGAGCCGAACGCGGCCTTGAGGCCCGGCCACAGCCCGGTGCGCTTGCCGTCCTCGTCGTACTCGTAGAACCCGGCGCCCGACGAGCGGCCCTTGCGGTCGAACTCGTCGATCAGCCGGTCGAGCACGGTCTCCGACGGGTGCGTGTCCCACGTGCCGCCCGCGGCCAGGATCGCTGCCTTGGTCTCCTCGCGGATCTTGCGCGGCAGCGTGAAAGTCAGCTCGTCCAGCAGTTGCAGCGGCGGCGCGGGGTAGCCCGCCTGGGCGCCCGCCTGCTCGATCGAGGACGGCACCACGCCCTCGCCGACCATCGCGACGGCCTCGTTGATGAACGTGCCGATCACCCGGCTGGTGAAGAAACCGCGGCTGTCGTTGACCACGATCGGGGTCTTCTTGATCTGCAGCGCGTAGTCGAATGCCTTGGCCAGCGCCACATCCCCGGTCTTCTCGCCGACGACGATCTCCAGCAGCGGCATCTTGTCGACCGGGGAGAAGAAGTGCAGGCCGATGAAGTCCTCCTGCCGCTGCACCCCCTCCGACAGCAGCGTGATCGGCAGTGTGGAGGTGTTCGAGCCGAGCAGCGCGTCCGGCGCGACCAGGTTCTCGATCTCGCCGAAGACCTTCTTCTTCAGCTCCGGGCTCTCGAACACGGCCTCGATCACCAGGTCCGCACCGGCCACATCGGACGGATCGGCGGTCGGGGTGATCCGGGCCAGCACCTCGTCGCGCTTCTCCGCGGTGAGCTTGCCCCGGGACACGGCCTTGTCGAGGATCTTGCGCGAGTACTCCTTGCCCTTCTCCGCCGACTCCAGGGTGACGTCCTTGAGCACGACCTCGATTCCCGCGCGGGCACTGGAATACGCGATGCCCGCGCCCATCATCCCGGCGCCGAGCACGGCGACCTTGCGCGCGGTGTACTTCGGCTGGCCCTGCGGGCGGCTGTTGCCCTTGGTGATGGCCTGCAGGTCGAAGAAGAACGCCTTGATCATGTTCTTCGCGACCTGCCCGGTGACCAGGTCCACGAAGTACTGCGTCTCGATCTTCGTCGCGGTGTCCAGGTCGACCTGCGCGCCTTCGACGGCGGCGGCGAGGATGTTGCGCGGCGCGGGCATCGGCGCGCCCTTGAGCTGCTTGCGCAGGTTCGCCGGGAACGCGGGCAGGTTCGCCGCGAACGCCGGGTGCGCCGGGGTGCCGCCGGGGATCTTGTACCCCTTGGCGTCCCACGGCTGCTGCGCCTCGGGGTTGGCCTTGATCCACGCCTTGGCGGCGGCCATCATCTCGTCCTGAGTGGACGCCAGCTCGTGGATCAGGCCGAGTTCCTTGGCCTGCGCGGGCTTGTGCCGCTGGCCTTGCAGCAGCACGCTGAGCAGCGCGCCCTGGATGCCCAGCAGCCGCACTGTCCGGGCGACGCCGCCGCCGCCGGGGAGCAGGCCGAGGGTGACCTCGGGCAGGCCGATCTCGCTGCCCTTGACGTCGAGCGCGATCCGGTGGTGGCAGGCCAGCGCGATCTCGTAGCCGCCGCCGAGCGCGGCGCCGTTGATGGCCGCCACGACCGGCTTGCCCAGCGTCTCCAGGGACCGGAGGTGGCGCTTCATGGTGTCGACGGTCTCGGTGATGGCGGCGGCGTCGGTCGGGCCCGCCGTGCTCATCAGCTTGAGGTCGCCACCGGCGAAGAAGGTCTTCTTCGCCGAGGTGACGACGACTCCGGTGATGGAGTCCTTTTCGGACACCAGCCGCTCGACCGTCGCGGCGAACGAGTCGCGGAAGGTCCCGTTCATGGTGTTGGCCGACTGGGCCGGGTCGTCCATCGTCAGCACGACGATGCCGTCGGCGTCCGACTCCCAGGTGATCATGTTCTCAGTCATGTGTCGCGTTTCTCTTCCGGGGTCAGACTCGCTCGATGATGGTCGCGACGCCCATGCCGCCGCCGATGCACAGGGTGACGAGCGCGCGCCTGGCCTGCCGCCGCTCCAGCTCGTCCACCATGGTGCCCATGATCATCGCGCCGGTCGCGCCCAGCGGGTGGCCCATGGCGATGGCACCGCCGTTGACGTTGATCTTCTCGTGCGGGATGTCCAGGTCCTTCATGAACTTCAGCACCACCGCGGCGAACGCCTCGTTCAGTTCCCACAGGTCGATGTCGTCCGGGGTGAGCCCGGCCAGCGCCAGCGCCTTGTGCGCGGCGGGCGTGGGACCGGTGAGCATGATGGTCGGCTCGGCCCCGGTCACCGCGGCGGCGACGATGCGCGCCCGCGGCGTGAGACCCGAGTCGCGGCCCGCCCGCTCGTTGCCGATGAGCACCAGCGACGCGCCGTCCACGATGCCCGAGGAGTTCGCGGCGGTGTGCACGTGGTCGATTTTCTCGACCCAGTGGTACTTCTGTAGCGCCACCGCGTCGAAGCCGCCCATCTCGCCGATGCCCGCGAAGGACGGCTGCAACTTCGCCAGACCCTCCACAGTGGACTCCGGGCGCATGTGCTCGTCGTGGTCGAGGATCGTCACGCCGTTGCGGTCGCGCACCGGCACCACGGACTTGGCGAAGTAGCCCGCCGACCACGCCGCCGCCGCGCGCTTCTGCGACTCGACCGCGAAGGTGTCGATGTCCTCGCGGGAGAAGCCCTCGATGGTGGCGATCAGGTCGGCGCTGACGCCCTGCGGGACGAAGTAGCTGTCGTAGTTCGTCTCCGGGTCGTTGAACCACGCGCCGCCGTCGGAGCCCATCGGCACCCGCGACATCGACTCGACGCCGCCCGCGACCATGAGCTGGTTCCAGCCGGAGCGGACCTTCTCCGCGGCGGTGTTGACCGCCTCCAGGCCGGACGCGCAGAACCGGTCGATCTGCAGGCCGGCAACGGAGTCGGGCAGGCCCGCGGCGATGGCCGCGCTGCGCGGGATGACCGAGCCCTGGTCGCCGACCGGGGACACCACGCCGAGCACGATGTCGTCGATCTGCCCCGGGTCGAGGTCGGGGTTGCGGGTCTTGAGCTCGTCGATCAGCCCCACGACGAGCGAGATGGGCTTGACACCGTAGAGCGACCCGCTCTTCTTGCCGCGGCCGCGCGGCGTGCGGATCGCCTCGTAGATGAAGGCTTCGGTACTCACGCTCGTCCGATCCTCTCAGGGGATGTGAAAACGGCGGAACTGGCGCTAATGTCCATTAACATACTGCCGGGTATCCGCTGCTTGTCAACGTCCGGCGGCTCATCTAGCGTTGTTAAACCTGTCTCACTAGCAAGGGGGCGCCCGGTGACCGCCGAGACCGGCCGCGCGCCCGCCCGCAGGCCGCGCAACCGCAAGGCGCAGCTCGCCGGGGCGGCGGCCGAACTGTTCGGCAGGCACGGCTTCCACGCGGTCGGCGTCAACGACATCGCCGCCGCCGCGGGCATCACCGGCCCGGCGCTCTACCGGCACTTCCAGCACAAGCAGGACGTGCTCGGCTACGTGCTGCTCACCGGGGTCGACCGGCTCGCCGAACGGGTGCACCCGTGGGTCGCCGCCGCCGCGTGCGACCCCGAGCGCGGGCTGGCGCCCCTGCTGCTGGCCGCCGCCGAGGTGTCCATCGAGCAGCGCGAGCTGACCGCGCTGTGGCGCTGGCAGGGGCGGCATCTGACTCCGGGCGACCAGAAGGAGATCCGCGGGCGGGCGGGCGCGCTGCTGGGCCAGTGGGTGGGCGGGCTGCGCGGGCTGCGGCCCGAGTTGGACGCGGGCGCGGCCAACCTGCTCTGCTTCGCCGCGCTGAGCGTGTTCGGCAGCGTCGGCGACCACCACGCGACGCCGCCGCGCGAGCCGTTCGAGCGGCTGTTGGCCCGGCTCGGCGAGGCGGTGGTGCGCGCGGACATCGCCTCGGGCCCGCCCGCCGCCGCGTGGCGCGCCCGGCCACAGGCCCCGCCCACCCGGCGCGAGGAGCTGCTCTCGGCGGCCACCGGGCTCTTCCGCGAGCACGGGTTCCACGCGGTGAGCATGGAGGACATCGGCGCGGCGGCCGGGATCGCGGGGCCGAGCATCTACCGGCACTTCGCGGGCAAGTCCGACATCCTGCTGGCCGCGAGCAGGCGGATGGCCGACCGGCTCGCCCTCGGCGTGGCCGACTCGCTGGCCACCGCCGTCGACGCGGAGGACGCGCTGCACCGGCTCGCCCGGTCCTATGTGGACACCGTGCTGCGGTCGGACGACCTGATCGCGGTGCACACCAGCGAGGTGATCAACCTGCCCGAGCGCGACGGCAAGGAGTTGCGCCGGTTGCAGCGCGGGTATGTGGCCGAGTGGGTGCGGCTGCTGCGCGAGGTGGCGCCCGCGCTCGCCGAACCCGAAGCCCGTGTCGCGGTGCACGCCGCGCTCACGATCGTCAACGATCTGCCGCGCACTGGTCGGATCCGCACCCGCCCGGCACTCGGCGCGGAGCTGGCGGGCCTGGCGGTGGCGGTACTGCGGGAAGCGGCGCACGGCAAGGAATAACTCGATCGGGGAGGCACGATGTCGACGGTGGCGAGGCTCGACCGATGGCTCACGGACCGGCCGTGGCCGGTGTCCGACTTCGCGGCGCCGCCGCCGGGCAGCGACCTGCGACCCGTGGTCGGCGACGGCGGCCTGCCGCTGCTCGGCCACACACTCGGCATCCTGCGTCAGGGCGTCGACTTCGGAATGCGCCGCTACCAACGGTTCGGGCCGGTCTCGTGGGTGCGGGCGTTCGGCGTGCGGATGGTGTCGGCGACCGGACCCGAGGCCACGCAAGAGGTGTTGGCGAACAGGGACAAGGCGTACTCCCAGTTGGGCTGGACGTACTTCATCGGCCCGTTCTTCCACCGCGGCCTGATGTTGCTCGACTTCGAGGAGCACCTGTTCCAGCGCAGGCTCATGCAGCAGGCGTTCACCGCGGAGCGCGTCAGCGGCTACACCGCGCGGGTGGCCGCAATCGCCGAGCGCGAGATTCCGCGCTGGGCACCGGATTCCGCGTTCGAGATGTACCCGGCGCTGAAGAAGCTGACCCTCGACGTGGCCTCCGATGTGTTCATGGCCGCCGAGCTCGGCCCCGACGCCGACAAGCTCACCAAGGCGTTCATCGCCACCGTGCGCGCGGGCACGGCGGTCGTGCGCATGCCGGTGCCCGGCAGCCGGTGGGCCGCGGGCCTGCGCGGGCGCCGCGTGCTGGAGGAGTTCTTCCGCCGCGGCCTGCCTGCCAAGCGCGCCGGTGATTCGGCCGACCTGTTCGCCGCCCTGTGCCACGCCCGCGCCGACGACGGCGCCGAGTTCTCCGACGACGACGTGGTCAACCACATGATCTTCCTGATGATGGCCGCCCACGACACGTCGACCATCACGACCACGGCGGCGGTGCACTATCTGGGCCTGCACCCGGACTGGCAGGAGAAGGCCCGCGCCGAGTCGATGGCCATCGGCCCGGTCACCACGTCCACTTTGGACGAACTGGGCACGCTGGACCTGGTGATCAGGGAGTCGATGCGGTTGGTGGCACCCGTGCCGTCCCTGGCCCGCAAGACTGTCCGCGACACCTCGCTGCTGGGACACTTTGTCCCCGCCGGGACAATGGTGTACGTCTCGCCGTGGATCAACCACCTGCTGCCGGAGTACTGGTCCGATCCGTCCACTTTCGACCCGCTGCGCTTCGCCGAGGGCCGCCGGGAGGACAAGTCGCACCGCTACGCCTGGATGCCCTTCGGCGGTGGTGTGCACAAGTGTCTCGGGATGCATTTCGGGATGTACGAGGTGAAAACCCTGCTGCACGAGCTGTTGCGGACGTATCGGTGGTCCCATCCCGAGGGGTACGCGGCGCGGTGGGACCAGACCGCGCTCCCGGTGCCGAAGGACAACCTTCCTGTTCGCCTGGAACGGTTGTAGGGCCTTGGCTGCCCGGCGTCAGTCCTGAAGTCGGGCAGCGATCCAGTCCGTGACAGCGGAGTTGAAGTTCGGGGGCTGGCCCGGCAGCGTGTTGACAGCGCCTGCGAACTGCGTGGGGGTGTGCAGGTCGCAGGCCAGGCCGGGTGTGCTCGGTTTGTCGACGCACAGCCGCATGGTCTTCGACTTGCTCGCACCGCCCTGGGCCGCGATCGCCGCGCGCAGCGGTTCGTGCAGGCAGTCGACCGCACCCATCGTGGGGGTGGAGCCGTTCCGCAACGGGCAGCTCATCGGTCGCGAACCGCACAGGACCTGATCGTTGATCGACCACAGAGCGAGGATCGGCACCGTGAGCCTGCCGGTCGAGACGAGTTGGTCAGGATCGTTCCCCTCGGCATCGATGTCCGGGTGCATCCGGCGCTTGATGATCGCCTGCGCCTCGGCGGACTGACCGCACAGGCCCAGATCGACCTGGGCCTGTAGCCACGCCTTGTTGAGCACTCCCGAGTCGGCGACCAGGCCGGCGGGCCGCAAACCCTGCTGCTGCAACCCCCACGCGACATGGAAGGTGCCGAAGGCGCCCGCGCTGGTGCCATACAGGAAGTAGTCTCCGGTGGGGAACCTCGTGTGGGCGAACTGGACCGCCGCCTTGGTCGCGAAGAACCCGTTCACGGTGCGGATCTTGCCGTCGGGCGTGGTGTTGCGGTTGTTCGGGTCCGCGATGTCCGGGCCGGCATAGATGTCGCGGTTGCACATCGACACCGCCAACAGTCGGAATCCGTCGCTCGACCGCGCGATGTCCTGGGTGAGTGCACCGGTTTGCAGCTTGGTGCGCTGATAGTCCGCGGGTTCTTCGGTCATGTGCTTGGTGTTGGGTTGCGGGCTACCCGACGGGTCGAAGTACCCGATCCCGCCGCCGTGCAGGTACACCCACAGCGGTTTGCGGGCAGTCGGCGACGAGCCGACCTTGGTCCCCAGGGTGAACGTCTGGTAGCCGGTGATGCTGCACGGATACGCGGTGTTGCGGTAATAGTCGTACTTCCAACCGTCCGCCACGGTCGAACTGATCAGCGTGATCTTGGTGGTGTCGCCGGGCGTCCGCATCGGCGCCACGGCGGTTGGTGCCTGTTCCGAAGGTTGTCCAACGGCGACCGCCGACCCGACGAACGCGAGTGCGATCGCCATGATCGGCGGCAATATCTTCCAGGCTCGGCGCATAGTCTCTCCAGGTGGGAGCCGGTGTAGCGGCGGGAGGCCGCTTCGGACCGCCCATGGTGTCCGCACCCGACCCGCCGATCAAGCCTGCCCGCGATGATCTGATCTTCCTCGAACATTCGCCGATACCCACCACCCGTCAGCTCGGTCAGCGGTGGTTGGAGTACCGGAGGAACGCCGTCAAGGCTGAGCGGTAGCCGACAGGATGGCTACTGTCCTTTCATCGCAAGGAATCGACCGCTGGTCGCACGGCGTGGCTTGCCCGGCCTGGGGCCCGGTCACTGGGCCGGAATTGTCGGTGGCCTGGTCGATACTGGTGTCATGTCGGACTTCGAGATCCACCACAACGACCCGGACAGGTTCTGGTCGTCGCGTGGCCCGGAGCTGGCCGACGCCCTGGTCGCCAAGGTCCGCGAGATCCGGCTGCTCACCGGGCAGGTGCTCGACCTGGTCGGCGAGCTGGACCGCGACGAAGTCCACCGGCTGGCCGGTTATGGTTCGCTGCCTCAGTTTCTCGCCGCACTGGTGCGGGTGAGCCCGCGACAGGCACGGCAGTTGATCGGACAGGCCGCGCAGGTGTGCCAGACCCCGACGCCGACCGGACACCGCACTCCGCCACCGTTGGCGGCGACCCGCGCGGCCCTGCTCGACGGAGTCATCGACGGCGAGCACATCGACATCATCGGCAAGGCGATGCACGAGATCCCCCACTGGGTCGACGCACCCGCCCGAGCCGAGTTCGAGTCCGCGCTCGCCGAGTCGGCCCGCGCCGCGAACCCCACCGAACTCCGCGCCCGCGCCGACCGGATGCTCGCCGTACTGGACCAGGACGGTCCCGAACCCGACGACACGGTCCGACCGAAACCGCACAACACCCTTTCCTGGCAACGCAAACGTGACGGTCGGGTGCACGGCCGGTTCGAGTTGGGCCCCGGCGACGGCGCCGCGTTCGACACCCTGATGCACGCCATGGCCTGCCCCCGACCCGACGACCCGCGCGGCCAGGCCGAGCGCAACGGCGACGCCCTCGCCGAGGTCTGTGCCCTCGCCCTCGCCGACCCGAGTCTGCCGACCGAAGCGGGCGACCGGGTCCACCTGCACCTAACCGCCGACATCGAGACCCTGCGCACTGGCGTCGGCCACGCCACCCTCGACAGTGGCGTGGCCCTGTCCGCCGCCGAGGTGCGCGTCCTGGCGTGCGACAGCGCGGTGATCCCCTATGTGCTCGACGGCGGATCACGGCCGCTGGACGTCGGCCGACTGCGCTACACCATCCCCACGCACCTGCGCCGCGCGCTCATCTTGCGCGACAAGGGATGTGCGTTCCCGCACTGCGACCGGCGACCGCGATCCTGCCACGGTCACCACGTGCGGCACTGGGCCAACGGCGGTCCGACCTCTTTGGACAACCTGGTCCTGGTCTGCGCCCGCCACCACCGACTCGTGCACAACAGCGACTGGCAGGTGGCGATAGTCGGCGGGCTGCCCGAGTTCACTCCACCGTCCTATCTGGACTTGCGCCGAAGACCATGGCGAAACACGCTGCACACCAACACGTCTCGCACCAGAACCGCGTGACGCGTCAGGCGACCTTGTTCGCGGCGTCGGGGGTGTAGGTGGCCTCGTCCTCGGGGTCCACCCACGCCTCGGCGTCCGCGATCGCCGCCGTGGCCAGGGCGACGAAGCGCCCAAGACTCTTGGTGTTGAAGGCGAACTCGAACCCGAGATGCCGTTGCCCCAGGGTGAAGAAGATGTCGTCGGGGCAGTTGACGCGGTAGGTCATGGGGCAGTTCTCCTCGACGGTCAACCAGGCCCCGAGGTCGAGTGTGCGGTCCATCATTTCTCCTTCGATCGTGTACCTCCGGCGCCCGCGCGCCGCCGGTACTGTTCTGGTGATCGCGGCTCTTCCCGCTGATGCCAACCGAACGTAATCCGTTGACCGCAGTGACAGAAAGTCCGACTTGGAGGAAAAGCACAGATGGGTGGGAAACACCGGCCCGGAACACCGCGAGACCGTGCGCTCGGCGCCGAGTTGCGGGCCATTCGCGAGCAGGCAGGGCTGAGCCTCACGCAGGTGGGCGACGCGATCCAGTGGAACAACTCGACCCTGAGCCGCCTGGAGCGCGGCCAGCGGCACATCTCACCCGAAGCGGTGATGGGCCTGTCCGTGGTCTACCAGTTGCCCGCCGAGCGAAGGGACGAACTGGTCGCCCGCGCCAAGGAACCCGCCACCCTGGGCTGGTGGGACCGCCCCCCGGCAGGCGTCCCCAGCGAACTCGGCGCCCTCGCCTCCTACGAACACGAGGCCGTCCGCATGGCCAACTGGAGCCCTGGAATCATCCCCGGTCTGCTCCAAACCGCCCAATACGCCGAGGCGATCTTGCGGGAGCGGGAGGTACCCGAGCACGACATACACCCACGACTCCGAGCCCGGCGGCAGCGACAGGAACTGCTGAACCGCAGGCACGTTGACTACACGGCGCTGATCGGCATGGCGGCCATCCAGAATCAGCTCTGCGGCGCTCAAGACTTTGGCGCCCAACTGCGCCACCTGGCGCGCATGTCGCGGCACGAGGGAGTGACCGTGCGCATCGTGGAGGAACCTACCGCGCTTGCCATGAGTGGTTGGTATCTCATGGACTTTGAGAACACGGGCTCCGTGGTCCTCGTTGAGCACTACGACTCGTCGACCTTCCTGTTCGACGAGGAAACTGACCCCTACGTGGCGGCCAAACGTCGGCTCCAAGCCCGTGCTCTGTCAGTGCGGGCAACACAGGATAGGCTCGAAGCCGAGATCGAACGAGTCATCATCGGAGGTTGACCATGCACCCGGAGCCCTTGCGGTTCAAGAAGTCACGCCGCTCCGGCGCGAACTCCGACTGTGTCGAGGTGGCCCACACGCTCGCTCACCTGCGGGACAGCAAGAACCCCGCAGGGCCGCTGCTCAGCGCGGACGCCGATCGGCTGATCCGGTTCGTTCAGCGCGGCCGTTGACCAACGACGCGCCAAGCATCGCGGCCCACTCGGTGAGCACCCGGTTGCGGCGCTTGGTGTCGTCGGTCAACAAGTTCGCCAAACCCAGGCCCCGCGCCATGTCCAGCGTCGCCTGCACCGCCTCGCGCACCCCCGGCCGCGACTCGTCCACGCCGAGCGCCGCCACCGTCAGCCGGTGGGCCTCGCGGCCCACGTGTGCCTCCAGCGGCACCACCTGCGCCCGAAGCTGATCATCCGAGCTGGCCGCCACCCAGAGCTGGAGCGCGGCCCGGAACAGCTTGCCCGCGTACATCTCGCCAATGGTGTGCACCACGAACTCCGTGCGGTCGCGACCGGGCGGCAGGTCCGGCAGCCCCTCGCGCAGACCGGCCAGCCGGACCTCCGTCACGTACTCGATCGCGGCGGTGAACAGATCCTCGCGGGTCGGGAAATGGTGCTGCGCCGCGCCCCGCGAGACACCCGCGCGCTCGGCGACCACCGCCACCGTGCTGCCTGTCCACCCGACCTCGGCGAGGCACTCGATGGCCGCCGCCAGCAGCCGCTGCCGGGTGACCCGACTGCGGTACTGCTGCGGCTGCCGGACTGCCTCGCTGCTCACATCACTCCTGGTAGGACGTGGGACTCCTAATAGGACTTGGGCAGTCCCAACGAGAACTGCGCCACGAAGTTCAGGATCATCTCACGGCTCACCGGCGCGATCCGCGTCAGCCGGGACGCCGCGACGAGCGCGCCGAGGCCGTACTCGCTGGCCAAACCGTTGCCGCCGTGGGTCTGCACGGCCGCGTCGACCGCCTTGACCACCGCCTCGCCCGCCGCGAACTTCGCCATGTTCGCGGCCTCGCCCGCCGCCATGTCGTCGCCCGCGTCGTAGAGCGCGGCGGCCTTCTGCGTCATCAGCTTGGCCAGTTCCAGCTCGATCTTGGCCTGTGCCAGCGGATGCGCCACCGCCTGGTGCGCGCCGATCGGCTCCTTCCACACCGTGCGGGTCTTGGCGTACTCGACCGCCTTGTCCAGCGCGAACCGGCCCATGCCGATGGCGAACGCGGAGGCCATGATGCGCTCCGGGTTCAGGCCGGCGAACAACTGCATCAGCGCCGCGTCCTCGGACCCGACCAGCGCGTCGGCGGGCAGCCGGACGTCATCGATGAAGACCGAGAACTGGTAGTCCGGCGAGACCACGTCCATCTCGATCCGCTGGAACTCCAGGCCGGGCGCGTCGGTGGGCACGATGAACAGCGCGGGCTTGAGCTTGCCGGTCTTGGCGTCCTCGGTGCGCCCGACCACCAGCACGGCCTGCGACTCGTCCATGCACGAGATGTAGACCTTGCGGCCGTTGAGAATCCAGCCCTCGCCGTCGCGGCGGGCGGTGGTGGTCAACTTGTGCGCGTTGGACCCGGCGTCGGGCTCGGTGATGGCGAACGCCATCCGCACGGAGCCGTCCGCGAAACCGGGCAGCCAGCGCTGTTTCTGGTCGTCCGTACCGAATCTGGCCATGATCGTCGCACAGATCGCGGGCGAGACGACCATCTGGAGCAGGCCGGTGCCGGTGGCGCCCAGCTCTTCGCACACCGCCGCGAGGTCGCCGATTCCGCCGCCACCGCCGCCGAACTCCTCCGGCACGTTGACCCCGAGGTAGCCGAGCTTGCCCGCCTCGTTCCACAGTTCGGTGGTGTGCCCGCCGGAGCGGGCCGCCTTGAGGGTGTACTCGTGGCCGTACTTGCGGCCCAGTTCGGTGACCGCCTTGCGCAATGCCTGGCGTTCTTCGGTTTCGGTGAAGCTCATGACTCCTCCTCGGACTGCACGACAGCGAGCACGCGGCCTAGGTCTACCTGGTCCCCAGCGGATACAGTGAGTTCGGTGACGACGCCGTCGACGGGCGCGTCGATCCGGTGTTCCATCTTCATCGCCTCCAGCCACAGCAGCGGCGTTCCGGCGCGCACCCGCTCCCCCGCCGCGACCGCGACCCGCACCACGGTGCCGGGCATCGGCGCGAGCAGCGACCCGGCCGCGACCTGCGATGCCGGGTCGGGGAACCGGTCCACCACGGTCAACGCCACCGAGCCGAGCGGCGAATCCACACACGACAGTCCCGAATAGACAGAGATGTCGAAGCGCCGCAGCACACCGGAGACTTCCAACTCGACCACGGTCGGCGTGGCCGACACGAGCCGGACACCCTCGATTCCCTCGGCGACCAGGCCGTCCCGGGTGACCCGGTAGCGCACCTCGTGCTCGCCGTAGCGCTTCACCTGCGGCTGCGACACGACATTGCGCCACCCACCCGGGACACGGCCGAGCACCCGCGCCGATGCCCGATTGGCCGCCGCGTCCGCGAGCGCCGCCGCCAGCGCGGACAACTTCTCAGATTCCTTGTCCACCAAGGGTTCCGCGAGGATCGACAGGCCGTGTCGGTCGAAGAACGCGGTGTCGGTCTCGCCCGCGAGGAACGCCGGGTGGCGCAGGACGCGGACGAGCAGGTCGCGGTTGGTGCGCACGCCGTGGATTCGCGCGCGGGTGAGCGCCCCCGCCAGCGCGCGGGCGGCCGTGGTCCGCTCGGGCGCCCACGCGATGACCTTGGCCAGCATCGGGTCGTAGTGCACGCCGACCACGGAACCGTTCTCCACACCGGAGTCCAGCCGCAATCCGGCCTCGCCCGCGCCCGCGAACCGGTGGGTCACGCCGGGAATGTCCACGCGGTGCAGGGTGCCGCTCTGCGGGCGCCAGTCGTGCGCGGGATCTTCGGCGTAGAGCCGGACCTCGATGGCGTGGCCCTGGCTCGCGGGCGGCTGGGCGGGCAGCGTCGCGCCCTCGGCGATGGTGAGTTGCAGCCGCACGAGGTCGAGGCCGGTGACGCATTCGGTGACCGGGTGCTCGACCTGGAGCCGCGTGTTCATCTCCAGGAAGTAGAACCGCCCGGACTCGTCGGCGAGGAACTCGACGGTGCCCGCGCCCGCGTAGCCGATCGCGGCGGCGGCCGTGCGGGCGGCGGCGAACAGCTTGTCCCGCATGCCTTCCGTGCGCTGGACCAGCGGCGAGGGTGCTTCCTCCACGACTTTCTGGTGCCTGCGCTGGATCGAGCACTCGCGCTCGCCGACCGCCCAGACCGTGCCGTGTCCGTCGGCCATGATCTGCACCTCGATGTGCCGCCCGGCCTCCAGGTACGGCTCACAGAACACCGTCGAGTCGCCGAACGCCGACGCCGCCTCCGACCGCGCCGCCTCGATTTCGCCCGCGAGATCCGCCAACGCGCGAACGACGCGCATCCCCCGTCCGCCGCCACCCGCCGATGCCTTGATCAGCACCGGCAGGTCGGCTTCCACCACAGCGTCCAGTTCGGACAGTACGGGCACGCCCGCCTCGGCCATCAGCTTCTTGGCCTCGATTTTGGAGCCCATCCGCTCGATCGCCTCGACCGGCGGCCCGACCCACGTCAAACCGGCGTCGAGCACGGCGCGGGCGAACGCGGCGTTCTCCGACAGGAAGCCGTAACCGGGGTGGATCGCGTCGGCTCCCGCGTCGATCGCCGCCTGGACAAGCAGTTCCGGCCGCAGATACGTCTCGGCCGCAGTGTTGCCCGGCAGCCGCACCGCCGCGTCGGCGTCGCCAACATGCGGCGAATCGGCGTCCGCGTCGGAGTACACCGCGACGGTCCCGAGCCCGAGTTCGCGCGCGGTGCGGAACACGCGGCGGGCGATCTCGCCCCGGTTGGCCACCAGCACTGTTGTGATCATCGGGCTCACATTCGGAAGACGCCGAAGCCCCCGGCGCCCTCGATCGGTCCACTGTGGATCGCGGACAGCGAGATACCGAGCACCGTGCGGGTGTCCCGGGGGTCGATGATGCCGTCGTCGTAGACCATGCCGGAGAGGAACATCGGCAGCGACTCGGCCTCGATCTGTCCCTCCACCATCGCCCGCATCGCGGCGTCGTGCTCCTCGTTGTAGGTCTGGCCACGGCCTTGCGCCCCTTGCCGCATGACGATCGACAGCACCCCGGCGAGCTGCTGCGGCCCCATGACGGCGGATTTCGCGCTGGGCCAGGCGAACAGGAATCGCGGGTCGTAGGCCCGGCCGCACATGCCGTAGTACCCGGCGCCGTAGGAGGCGCCCATCAGGATGGAGATGTGCGGGACCTTCGAGTTGGACACCGCGTTGATCATCATCGCGCCGTGCTTGATGATGCCGCCCTGCTCGTACTCCCGGCCCACCATGTAGCCGGTGGTGTTGTGCAGGAACAGCAGCGGGATGTTCGTCTGGTTGGCGAGCTGGATGAACTGGGTCGCCTTCTGCGATTCGGCGCTGAACAACACCCCGCGCGCGTTGGCGAGGATGCCCACCGGGTAGCCGTGCACCTGCGCCCACCCGGTGACCAGACTGGTGCCGTACAACGGTTTGAACTCGTCGAAGTCGGACCCGTCGACCACCCGCGCGATCACCTCACGCGGGTCGAACGGCACTTTGAGATCGGTCGGCACGATGCCCAACAGGTCTTCAGGATCGTGCTCCGGTTCCGCGTAGTCGGCGGCGGGCGCGGGCCCGAGCTTGCGCCAGTTGAGCCGGGCGATGATGCGTCGACCGAGCCGGATCGCGTCTTCCTCATCCACCGCGAGGTAGTCGGCCAGCCCCGACACCCGGGCGTGCATCTCCGCGCCACCAAGGGATTCGTCGTCGGATTCTTCCCCGGTGGCCATCTTCACCAGCGGCGGCCCACCCAGGAACACCTTGGCGCGGTCTTTGACCATCACCACATGGTCGGACATCCCCGGCAGATAGGCCCCACCCGCCGTCGAGTTGCCGAACACCACCGCGACGGTGGGGATTCCCGCCGCCGATGCCCGGGTGAGGTCGCGGAAAGTGCGCCCACCCGGGATGAAAATCTCTTTCTGAGTCGGCAGATCCGCCCCACCCGACTCGACCAGGTTCACGGTGGGCAGCCGATTCTGCGCCGCGATATCAGCGGCCCGGAATCCCTTCCTCATCCCCCACGGATTGATCGCCCCACCTTTGACGGTCGGGTCGCTGGCGTTGACCATGCACTCGACACCCTCGACGACCCCGATCCCCGTGACCAGACTCCCCCCGACCTGATAGTCGGTCCCCCACGCGGTCAGCGGCGACAGTTCGAGGAACGGCGAATCCGGGTCGAGCAGCAACTCGATCCGCTCCCGCGCGAGCAACTTCCCCCGCCCCCGATGCCGGGCGACATACTTCTCCCCACCCCCCGCCACCGCCTTGGCGTGCTCCCCCGCCAACTCGACCAACTTCGCCAGCATGCCCTCACGATTGGCCCGAAACTCGACCCCACTCGCGTCCACTGTGGACCGCAGGACACTCACGAGGTGTACCCCAATCGCTTGGCGGCCAGGCCGGTCATGATCTCGTTGGTGCCGCCGCCGATACCGAGAATCCGCATGTCGCGGTAGTGGCGTTCGACTTCGGACTCGCGCATGTACCCGAGCCCGCCGTGCAATTGCACCGCCTGGTGCGCCACCCACTCCCCCGCCTCCACCGCCGTGTTCTTCGCGAAACACACCTGCGCGACGACCTCCTCCCCCGCGAGGTGCCGCAGCGCCACATCCCGGGTGTAGGTCCGGGCGACGTCGATCTTGCGGGCCATCTCCGTCACGGTCGTCTGCACCGACTGCCGAGAGATCAGCGGCCGCCCGAACGTCTCCCGCAGCCTGCACCACGCCAGCGTCAGATCGAGCGCCCGCTGCGCGGCGGCGTACGCCTGCACAGCCAACGTAAGCCGCTCGGCGACGAAGTTCGTCGCTATCTGCACGAAACCGGTGTTCTCCGCGCCAACCAGATTGGCCGACGGCACCCGGCAGTCCATAAAGGACAACTCGGCCGTATCCGAGCAGTGCCAACCCATTTTCTCCAGCTTGCGACCGACGATGAACCCGGGCGTGTCCCGCTCCACCACCAGCAGCGAAATCCCGTGCGCACCCGCGTCGCCCGTGCGAACCGCCGTGGTGACGAAGTCGGCCCGCACGCCCGAGGTGATGAACGTCTTGGCGCCGTTGACCACGAACTCGGCACCGTTACGCTTGGCCGACGTGCGCAGACCGGCGACATCCGACCCGCCATCGGGCTCGGTAATCGCCAATGAGCCGATCAATTCGCCGGCCAAGGTGGGGCGTACCCATTTGTCGATCTGCGCCGGATCACCCGCCATCGCCAGGTGCGGCACCGCGATCCCGCACGTCATGAGTGAGGCGATCAGACCGCCGGACGCGCCCGCGTAGTGCATCTCCTCGACCACGACCATCGCGTCGATCAGGTCGCCGCCACCGCCGCCGACCGACTCCGGGAAGCCGACGCCGAGCAGGCCGAGCGCGCCTGCCGCGCGGTGCAGGGAGCGCGGGAGTTCGCCCGCACGCTCCCAGGAATCCAAGTGCGGCAACACTTCAGCAGCCATGAACCGGCGCACGGTGGCCCGCAGCTCGCGCCGCTCGGGAGTGTCGAACGGGCTCACCGGAACACCTCCGGGAGGTCGACGTGCCGGGAGCGCAGCCATTCGCCGAGGGCCTTGGCCTGTGGGTCGAACCGGGTCGCGGCGGCGACGCCCTCGCCGAGCAGGCCGTGCACGACGAAGTTGAGCGCGTGCAGGTTCGGCAGCAGGTGGCGGTCGATGTCGAGATCCTTGGTCTCCGGCAGCAGTTCGCGCAGTCGGTCGACGGTCAGTTCGCGCGCCAGCCAGCCGAACGCGTCGGGTCGGCGGACCCAGACGCCGAGGTTGGCGTTGCCGCCCTTGTCACCAGACCGTGCGCCGACGATCGTGCCGAGCGGGCCGCGCCGGGTCGGCCCGAAGTCGGTGTCCGGTTCGGTCCAGCGGACCGACCAGTGCGCGGCCTCGTCGATATCCGGCCACGGGATCACGCGGCGTTCCCCGTCGGGCAGTACCGCCGTGTGCTCGACGGCAGCGCGGTCGACGTACTCGGGCCGGTAGACGCCGATCGGGGTGCCGTCGGCGGGCGGCGCCGTGAGGGTGAATCCGGGGTAGCCTGCGAGCGCGAGTTCGACCGTCGCGCGCGAGAATGCCTTGGCACGCAAGGGATCAGCCACCTTGATCGTGGCGTGCAACAGTGCGCTGGCCGCTTCCTCGGTGTCGGCGTCCGCGTGGTCGGTGCGCGCCAGTGTCCACGTGAGACCGTCCACACCGATCGCGCGTTCGAGCTGACGCCGGACCAGCGCGGCCTTGGCCTCGATGTCGAGTCCACAAAGGACAAAGGTGGCGCTGTTGCGGAACCCGGCGAGGGTGTTCACACACACCTTGACCGTCGCGGGCGGCGGACCGCCCCGCACGCCGCTGATCAGCACCCGGTCCGGGCCATCGTCCGCGAGGGCGATCGAGTCGAACCGGGCGGTGACGTCGGGACCGAGGTAGTCCGGGCCCTGGATCTCGTAGAGTAGTTGCGCCGTAACGGTTTCCGTGGTCACCGCGCCACCCGTGCCGGGATGCTTGGTGATGACCGACGAGCCGTCCGCGTGGATCTCGGCGATCGGGAAGCCCAGGTGGTCGAGGCTGTCCAACTCGGTGAAGAACGCGTAGTTGCCGCCCGTGGCCTGGGGTCCGCACTCGATGACGTGCCCGGCGACGGTGGCGCCCGCGAGCGCGTCGTAATCCCCTGGCCCCCAACCGAAGTGCGCGGCGGCGGGGCCGACGACCAGCGAGGCATCGGTGACCCGGCCGGTGACCACGATGTCGGCGCCCGCCCGCAGGCACGCCGCGATCCCCCACGCGCCAAGGTAGGCGTTGGCGGTGAGCGCGCCGCCGAACCCGAGATCGGCGGCACGCGGCAGCAGGTCGTCACCCTCCACATGCGCCACTCGCACGGCGATGCCGAGCTTGTCGGCCAGCGCGCGGATCGCGTCG
Organism: Actinokineospora sp.; assembly: GCF_052390155.1. Taxonomy (NCBI): domain Bacteria; kingdom Bacillati; phylum Actinomycetota; class Actinomycetes; order Pseudonocardiales; family Pseudonocardiaceae; genus Actinokineospora; species Actinokineospora sp. Next base: position 29,557 of record NZ_JBQTHF010000009.1, read on the forward strand.
GCGAGCCCGGCCGGGTTGAGCCCGCCCGCGTTGGCGACGATCTTGACCTGCCGGTCGACCGCCACCCCGAGACACTGTTCGAGCTGACGCAGAAACGTCTTGGCGTAGCCGCCCACCGGGTCTTTCAACCGTTGGCGACCGAGGATCAGCATGGTCAACTCGGCCAGGTAGTCGCCGGTCAGGACGTCGAGTTCGCCGCCGGTCAGCATCTCGTGCATGGCCGAGATCCGGTCGCCGTAGAAGCCGGACGCGTTGCCGACGCGGATCATGCGGTCTTCGCCCGCCCCGCGCCCGGCAGCCCGGCGAACGCCTGCGCGATACCCAGCCACTCCCGCGCGTCGGCCCCGGTGGTCGTCAGCGCGGTGTCGTCGCGGTGCACGCGCTGCGTGACCAGCAGGCAGAAATCCGCTGCGGGCCCGACGATCCGCTGCGCGGCGTCGTCCGGCCCCCAGGTCCACAGCTCCCCGTCCGGCGCGGTCAACTCCACCCGGAACGGCTCGGCGGGCGCGGTGAGACCCCTTACCAGATAAGCGAAATCGCGGGTGCGCACACCGATGTGCGCCACGTGCCTGATCCGCGCGGTCGGCTCACGCCGGACACCGAGCGCGGCAGCCACGTCGCCGGCGTGCGCCCACGTCTCCATGATCCGCGCCGTCGCCATCGACGCCGGACTCATCGGCGGCCCGTACCAGGGAAGCTTGGTCCCCGGCGGCACGGCGGCGAGCGCGTACTCCAGGTCCGCGCGCAGACCGCGCCAGTGCGCCAGCAGCTCGCCGGGCGATCGCGCGGCACCGCGCTCGGCCCCCTCGTCGACGTAGCGCTGCGGGTCGCCGCCGGACAGCGCCTGCGTCATCTCGGCGGTGAACCGCTCGGCGTCGGTGGCCGCGAGCAGCGACTGTTCGTCGGTCCACGCCAGGTGCGCGATCTGGTGCGCGACCGTCCATCCGGGCGCGGGCGTCGGCCGCCCCCACCCCGCATCGGTCAGCCCGGCAACCCACGCGTCGAGTTCGGCGCCTTCGGCCCGCAGGTCGGCGAGCAGCGAGGTCAGGTCGATCACGGCTCAACCGTGGCACGACCCGGCCCGCTTTTCAAGCATTCGTGCTTGATTGTTTCAGCGACGACACATCGGTTCGGGACCGATCCCGAGCAGACCGCCTAGGGTTGCCGTATGAGGTTTGGCAAGCGGGCGAAGGCTGAACGGGCGACTCGGCAGGCCGCCGAAGCCGGTGACCCCCAAGCGATGTACGACCTGGCCAAAGCCCTGCTGAGCAGCCGGTCGACCACTGCCGAGGCCGACGCATGGTGTCGTCGGGCCGCGGACAGCGGCCATGTCGAAGCCATGAACAGTCTCGGGCTGACCCTGCACGCGCGCGGGGAACTGGCCGAGGCCGAGACATGGTTCCGAAAGGCTGCCGCGCATGGCCATGTCGAGGCCATGCACAACGTGCCACTCCTCCTCCAGCTCCGTGGGGAGTTCGCCGAGGCCAAGTCGTGGTTCCGGCGTGCGGCGGCCAACGACCATCCGCGAGCGATGTACAACCTTGGCGTTCTCCTTCGCGACGAAGGAAGTACCGAGGCCCAGACGTGGTTCCGGCGGGCTGCCGACCGGGGCAACGTCGATGCCATGTTCAACCTCGGCGCCCTGCTGTTCGACCGCGGGGACTACGCACAGGCCGAGGTCTGGCTGCAGAAGGCCGCGGACAACGGCGACGCGGACGCCAAACACAACCTCGGGGTCGTTCGGATGGCCCAACTCGACAACATGCAGGTGATCGACCTCCGGCACGTGCGGCCCGACGAAGGCTGATCAGGCCCGGAGGTCGCCCCTGGTGCGCTGCCAGTCGGTGACGGCGTCCAGGCCCGCGTTCAACTCCTCCCCCAGCATCGCCTCCCGGTGCTCCACCACCGCGTCGCCCAGCATGGCTCGGGCGGGTTTGGAGGCGGAGAGCCGGGCGAGCGCGTCCCACGGGGTGCGGGCCAGGTCGCCGACGACCTTGCCCTCGGCGGGCAGCGGCAGCCGCTCGTGCACGCCGGACAGGCCGGACGCGAGCAGCGCGGCGACCACCAGGTGCGGCTGCGCGTCGGCGCCCGCGAACCGGGCCTCCATGCGCAGCGACGGGCCGCGGCCGACGAGGCGGAGGGCGGCGGTGCGGTCGTCGGTGCCCCACCGCAGGGTGCGCGGCGAGAACGGCGCGGTGCGCAGCCGCACGTAGGAATTCCAGGTGGGCGCCCAGAATGCGGTCAGGTCCGGGGCGGCGCGCAGGATGCCCGCCAGGAAGTGACCGAACAAAGTGGACGGTTCGGTCGGCCGGGCCCCCGCGACCAGTGGCGCGCCGACCGGGTCCGACAGGGACAGATGCACGTGGCACGAGCCGCCCGTGCCGGTGCTCTCGGCGGCGAGGTAGCCCGCGCGGACGCCGTGGGCGGCGGCGACCCGGCGGATGGCGAGCTGGTGCAGCATGGCGTCGTCGCAGGCGGCTAGGGCATCGCGGTGGCGCAGCACGATTTCGTACTGTCCAGGGTGGACTTCGCCCCTGGCCGACTCCGTGCCGAGGCCGAGCTGATCGACGGCTTCGGTCACGGCCGAGAGCAGGCCCGACAGCGGAGACAACGCACCGACGGCGTAGTCGAGCCCGGCAGACGCGAGCGGAGTGCCGTCGGTGCCGGTGAAGGTGACCTCGTGTTCGAGGCCGATCGACGGCACCAGGCCGAGCTGTTCGGCGGCGGCCAACTGCTCCCGCAACGCCGTGCGCGGCGCCTCGGCGACCGGGCGGCCGTCCGGCCACTCGACATCGCAGACGACGAGCCAGGTATCAGGTTCACCCGGCGACGGCGCGAGGGTGGCGAGGTCGGGTCGCAGCCGCAGATCGCCGTAACCGCCGAGGAACTGGTCCACCGCCGAGGCGTTCACCGATTCCCGCGCGGGGTTCCAGCCGAACACGTACGCGCACAGGCCGTAGCCCGCCGCCAGCACAGTGTCCACAAAGTACTCCGCGCCCAGCTCGACGGCGGCGAACCGGGCGTGTGGATCGGGAACCAGACACACCACCCGCCGGACCGCGCCGCCCGCGACCGCGCCGCGCAGGGCGCCGGAGTGGGCCGACGCGGCCTGCGCGCGGGCGGCGAGGGTGCGAGCGCCGACCGGGCGGCGGTGCTCAAGCATGCTCACCAGGCACCGCCCGGGTCCGGTGCGGCGAGCGGATTGAGCGCCCGCCCGAACCGGACGTCGAACTCGTCGTCGCGGTCGATCTTGTCGAAACCCTGGCCCGCCAGGTGTTCCCGGTTGAGGCAGACGCGCTCGACGTCGGGCGCGAACAGCCCGCACGCGTCGAACCGGGTCGCGGTCTCGGGGTGGCTGTCCCGGTAGGCGCCGACGATTTCCCTTACCAGCGACCACAACCGGGGACGGGCGAACCCCAGCTCGTCGTCCAGGATCTCGGCGAGGAAGCGGAGCTGACCGGCGAACACCGAGCTGAACAGCGACTGTGCCAGCAGATACGCGGGCCACCGCAGCATGTCCGCGCGCGCGGCGGCGCCGAGCAGGTCGTAGCCGGGCAGGTGTTCGTCCAGCAGGTCGACGCCCTGGGCGAAGTCCTTGATGGCCACCCGCAGCGGGGTTCCGTGGTCGTCGGTGATCAGGATGAGGTTCTGTCCGTGCGGGCAGAACCCGACGCCGTGCGCGAGCAGCCAGTGCAGCAGCGGCGTGAGCAGCAGGTCGAGCGTCCGGCGCAGCCATGCCTCGGTGTCCATTCCAGACTGTCCGATGAGGTGGGCCACGACCGAGCCGTCCGTGCCGCGATAAGGCAGGGCGGCGAACGAGATGGCGCGCTCTCCCGGCGCCAGCCGAGTGCGGATCGGTTCGCGCCAGAGCGCGCCCAAGGTCTCGTGGAACCGGTAGGGCAACTCGTCGATCGCGCCGAACAGCGGATGTCGCACCGAGACGCTGGCGACCTCGCCGAGCAGGTCGAACCGGTAGCGGTCGCGCAGCAGGTCGTCGCTGTCGTGCACCTGCCGCAGCCAGGTGGTGACCTCCGGCGCGGCCAGCGTGGCGGCGGCAGCGAGTCCTCTGTAGACAAGCGTGTTACGCACCGATACAGCGGTCTTCACGTCGCGGCGGGTCGGATGGTCGGCGTTGGCCAGCGTGCGGACTGTCTGATGTGGACGGTACTGGTCGCGGCTCGCGCCAACGTGGACGACCAAGCCGGTGGCGAGTTCGGCGGCGTAGAGGGTGCCGACGATCTCGTCCGACTGCCACGGGTGCACGGGCACCAGCGCGTAACTGTCAGGATCGGACAGGCCGGACCGGAACTCGGCCAGCAGCTCAGGACCCAACTCCTCGGTGAGCAGCCGGTCCTCGGTGAGGTCGGCGGTGCAGCGGAACGACGCGAGATCGCGGTGCACCGCAAGCCACGGCAGGGCGAACGTGGTGCCCGCCTCTGGGGCGTAGCGGGCGCGGTCGGCGGCGGCGAAACCGACCCGGCCCTTGTTGAGCACCAGCCGTGGATGGCCGGTGAGCCTGCCATCGGCCGTGTCGTAGTCCACTGTGGTCAGTTCGGCGGCGGTCGTGGCGTGCGCGAGTCGGGCGGCCTCGTTGGCCACCGTGGCGGTCAGCTCGGCCAGCACGTCCGCGAGACGCAGCCCGGTGAGACCGAGTTCGCCGCGCGCGTCGACCACGAGAACACGCGGGTCGTCGGCAGGCGTGCCGTCGCGGGTGGCGGTGCCGGGGCGCACGGCCCACGACTCGAAGGCGCCGCGTCGTGCGGAGAACCGGTATGTCGCGCCGCCGACCAACTCCAGCCGCCATCCCTGGTAGCCGTCCTCGGCGGCAGTGTCCGGTTCCGGGCGGAGCAGGCCCTCGTAGCTCAGCTCGCCGAGCATCTTGTGCACCACCAACGCGCCCGCGTCGCGCCACGCAGCCGTCACGTCGACCCCCACCCTTCTCCGCCGGTCGGCAATCCGAACGTCGTGAACGCCGTGCGCTTGGCCAGTCGGTGGATTTCCCGGCCGCACACGGCGTTGAGGATGGTGGCCGACCGCCACGCCGCCAGGCCCAGGTCGGGCGCGCCGACGCCGTGCGTGTGCCGCTCGGCGTTCTGCGCGAACACCGCGCCCCGGATGTCCGCGCGCAGGCCGACCCGGAAGTCGGCGTCGACCGCGATCCGACCGGCGGTGTCGCGCTCGATCGCGTCGGAAATGGGGCCCAGCAAGCTTTCCAGGTTGCGCTCGGCGTACCCGGTCGCGCAGACCACGGCGTCCGTGCGCAGCGTCGCCACCGCGTCCTGCTGCTCGTGGCGCAGCGTCAGCTCGACGCGGCCAGCGTCGGCGCGGGCTGCCGTGACCGCGACACCCGGGGCGAGGGTGACCTCGGGCCAGCCGCCGCCGATGGTCCGCCGGTACAGCTCGTCCTGGATGGCGTCGATGGTGTCGGTGCTGATTCCCTTGTAGAGTTGCCATTGCGCGGGCACCAGTCGGTCGCGGGTGGGCTCGGCGAGGTCGTGGAAGAAGCGCACATAGTCGGGGGTGAACTGCTCCAGACCGAGTCTGGAGTACTCCATCGGCGCGAACGCCGGGGTCCGGGCGAGCCACCGCAGCCCGCCGGAATGTCTGCGCCGCAACAGGTCCAGGAACACTTCGGCGCCGGACTGCCCGGATCCGACCACTGTCACGTCGCCCGCCGCGACCAGGCCGTCGCGCGCGGCGAGGTAGTCGGCGGAATGCAGCACGCGCACGGCGGGGTCGGCGGCGAGCGGGCGCAGCGGCTCGGGCAGCACCGGGGCGGTGCCCACCCCGAGCACCACGTTGCGGCTGAGCACCCGACCGGCTGGGGCGACGTCCAGCTCGAACGCGCCGTCCTCGGCCGACCAGCGCACCTCGCGCACATCGTGTCCGAAGTGGACAGAGGGAAGCCGCTCGCTCGCCCAGCGGCAGTAGTCGTCGTACTCGGCGCGCGGGATGTGGAAGCGCTCGGCGAAGTAGAACGGGAACAGCCGGTCGCGGTCGCGCAGATAACTCAGAAACGACAGGGGATGCGTGGGTTCGACCAAGGAAACCAGATCGGCGAGGAAAGGCACCTGCACCGTGGTGCCGTCGATCATCAGGCCGGGGTGCCAGCGGAACTCGGGGCCGCGCTCGAAGAACCGGGCGCGCAGGCCGACGACCGACGAGGCGAGCGCGGCGAGCGACAGGTTGAACGGCCCGACCCCCACGCCCGCGAGGTCTAATGCGGGGCTCACCACGGGGCCGCCGCCACGGCCGGGAGTTCGCTCCGCGCGCGGCGGGCGACGAGGTCGAGCAGCGGCAGATAGTCGGCGATCTGGGCGTGTGGGTGCAACAGGGTCAGCTTGAGCCACAACCGGTCGCGGCCGTCCCAACCCTCCGAAGTGGACGATCCGAGGGTCGCCCGACCCAGCACCGCGGCGCCGTCGTCGAGCAGACCGCGGCGCACCCGAGCCACCAGCGCGTCACCCGCCGCGAGCCCGAGTTCGGTCTCCAGCTCATCGGCCGCCAACGGTCGCAGAAGGACAGTGGACAGCGTCGGCGCGGCCCACAGCCGCAGATCGGCGTGCGCCTTGACCGCGGCGGCGACCCGCGCTGCGGTGTCGCAGCACCGGTCGACCAACTCGCCGAGCCCGGCCCGGCCGAGCGCGCGCACGGTGACCGCGATCTTGAAGGCGTCCGGGCGGCGGGACGTGCGCAGCGAGCGGCCGAGCAGGTCGGGCAGCCCGGCCTCGGTGTCGTCGTCGGCGTTGAGGTAGTCCGCGCGCACGTCGAGCGAGCGCAGCACGTCGGCGTCGCGGCAGGCGAGCAGCCCGGCGGCGATCGGCTGCCAGCCGAATTTGTGCAGGTCGATGGCCACGGAGTCGGCCCGGTCGAGGCCGGCGAGCAGGCCGCGGCGGCGGTCGCTGAACAGCAGCGCGCCACCGTAGGCCGCGTCGACGTGCAGCCAGGCGCCCGCGCGGGCGGCGATGTCGGCGATGGCGTCGAGCGGGTCGAGGGCGCCGCTGTTGGTGGTGCCAGCCGTGGCGACCACGACGGCCGGGCCGTCGAGCCCGGCGAAGGTGGCGGCCAGCGTGGCGGGGTCGATCCGGTCGCCGACGCAGTCCACCGCGATCGGCGCCGGCAATCCCAGCACCCATGCGGCACGCGCCACGCTGTGGTGGGAATTGCGGCCGCACACCGGCACGACGCGCCCGAGCGCCTGCCGGGCGAGCAGCAGACCGTACAGATTGGACTCCGTGCCGCCGGTCGTGACCAGTGCGTCCGGCCGCGCGGCCGCGGGAAAGCAGAGCCTGCCGACCTCGTCGGTCAGCTTCCGCTCGATCGCGCTCGCGGCGGGCGCCTGATCCCACGAGTCCATCGATGGATTGAGCGCACTGGCAACGAGATCGGCCGCCGCGGCCACCGCCAGCGGCGGACAGTGCAGGTGCGCGGCACACCACGGGTCCACCGGATCGGCCGACCCCGCCGCCAACACCCGAGTCAACTCCGCGACGGCGGCCTCGGCCCCGATCCCCTCGGCCTGCCACCCCGCGACATCCCCCAACACCGCCTCGACGCCCGCCGGACCGCCCGCGGGCACCGGCCCGCCGCGCGCCCGAACCCCCTCGTCGAGGGCATCGAGCGCGACCGAGACGAGTTCGCGCACCGCACGCGCACCGGCCAGCGCCGCCGTCCCCGGACCGCGCCCAGCGGACGGACCAGGCGCGGTCTCGCCGCCGCGGTGGTCTGTGTCCTGCGAAGCCGTCATCGGTGCAGCCCCTTCTTAGGTGTGCCTATCCTCGGCAGGATAGGAGCGGTCACCCACCCGCCACCAACGGGTGACCCGCTACCCCGTCGGCGCCAGCCCGCGCACCAACTCCGCCGGGTCCGCCCCGGTCGGCAGGACCGCGATCACGGGCGTCGTGAGCCCGGCGTCCACATAGGACGCGATGTGCTCGCGGCACTCGGCCAGGCTGCCGTGCACGATCAGGTCGTCCACCACCTTGTCCGGGATCGCCGCGTTCGCCGCGGCCCGGTCGCCCGCCGCCCATGCCTGGTGCATCGGGGCCAGCAGGTCGCCCCGGCCGAGCCAGTCGTGGAAGGCGGCGTAGACCGGGACGGTCAGATAACTGCTGATCAGCAGCCTGCCCAGGCCGCGCGCGGCGTCGGCGTCCTCGGTCGGGCAGACGAAGATCCGCCCCACCAGCTCGGTGTCCGTACCGACCTCCGCGCGCACCGTCGGCACGTCGGACGAGGCCAGCCAGTTGGTGATCGCGCCGTCGGCCTCGCGGGCGGCGAGGCGCAGCATGCCCGGGCGCAGGGCGGCAAGCATGATCTCCGGCGGCGGGGTGGGCGGGCGCTCCAGGCGGAACTTCGAGATCGAGAACGTGTCGTAGCTCTGGGTGATCTTCTCCCCCGCCAACGCCGCCCGAAGGAACCGCAGCGTGTCCCGGGTCCGCTTGACCGGCTCCGCGAAGTCACCGCCGTTCCAGCCCGCCACGATCGTCGGCGACGACGTGCCGATGCCCAACACGAACCGGCCCGGCGCCAGCTCGGCGATGGTCGCCGCGCTCATCGCCAGCAGGCCCGCGCCGCGGGTGTAGACCGGCACGATCGCCGTGCCGAGCCGCAGGCTCGGCGCCCACTCCGCGACCAACGCCAGCGGGGTGAACGCGTCGGTGCCCGCGGCCTCGGCCGACCACACGTCGGTGTACCCGAGGTCGGGCAGTTCGCGGACCAGTTCCCGGTGTGCCGCCAGGGGAACCCCGGTCAACGGCAGCGTGATGCCCCACCTCGACATACGTCCTCCTCGATCTTCGTCCGCGAAATCTAGCCGATATCCAGTGCGGACCTGAGCCAGCGCACCTGCATCAACATGAAGTTCTCCGCAACGTCATCGTCCTGCGGCGTCATGTGCGTGACCCCCGGCAGCGGCAGCAACGCGTGCGGGCGACCGGCCGCCACCAGCGCGCTGGACAACCGAATGGAGTGTGCGACCACAACGTTGTCGTCGGCGAGGCCGTGGATGATCAGCAGCGGCCGGTCGAGCTTCGGTGCGTCATCGATCAGCGAGTTGCGGTCGTAGACCTCCGGCCGCTCGTCCGGGTGACCCAGGTAGCGCTCGGTGTAGTGGGTGTCGTAGAGCCGCCAGTCGGTGACCGGGGCGCCCGCGATGGCGGCGTGGAAGACCTCCGGCGCGCGCAGCACGGCGAGCGCGGACAGGTAGCCGCCGTAGGACCAGCCGCGGATGGCCACCTTGGCGAGGTCGAGGTCGGGGTGGTCGGCGGCGACCGCGTGCAGCGCGTCGACCTGGTCGGCGAGGGTGGCGCCCGCGAAGTCGAACGCGATCTCCCGCTCCCACACCGGCCCGCGCCCGGGGGTGCCGCGGCCATCGGCGATCAGCACGGCGAAACCCTGGTCGGCCAGCCATTGCGGGCCGAGGTAGGCGTTGCGGGTGGACAGCACGCGCTGCGCGTGCGGGCCGCCGTAGGGGTCCAGGAGCACCGGGAGCCTGGCGCTGCCCGGCACGTGGCCGGTCGGGTAGAGCAGGGCGACCCGCAGGTCGCGTTCGCCGACGGTCAGCAGCGTGACCCGCGGCTCGATCGGCGGCTCGACGGCCAGGCTCGCGACCTCGCCGATCGGCGCGCCGCCGCGCAGCACCTGGACCCTCGGACCGGACCAGTCCAGCGACCACGAGGTGAGCACCGTCACGTCCCCGCCGCGCGCGGCCGAGTGCACACCATCCACAGTGGACAATCGACGGACGTCTTCGCCCGCAACGTAGATGTGCACCTGCGTCGGGTCGTCGGCGGACGCGCTGAACAGCACGTCGTCTCCGACGTCGAGCACCGCGCGCACCTGTAGGCCGTCGCCGGTCACCACGTCGTCGCCGACCACGAGCCGGTTCGCGCCGTCGACCGCGGCGATCCGCACGAGCCGCCCGTCCGGGGTCCACGCGGGGACGCCGGGGGCGATCTCGACCCACGTGTCGTCGGTCTCGGTGTGCAGCAGCTCGGTGGTACCGGTGTCCGGGTCGATCGAGCGGACCTGCACGGTGCGCTGGTCGCGCGACTGCACCGCGATCAGCGGCGGACCGCCGGTCGACCAGTGCGCGGTGACCAGGTACGGCAGGTCGACCCCGTCCCAGTCGACGTCGATACGCGAGCCGTCGAGCCCGACCACGGCCACCGAGACGTACACGTTCGGCGTCCCCGCGGCCGGGTAGGCGACGGTCTTCGGCGGCGTGCCCGGGTTCGCCGGGTCGGCAATGTGCCAACGCTGGACCTCGCGTCGGTCGGTGCACGCGACGAGCAGGCGGGTGCCGTCCGGCGACCACCAGTAGCCGCGCGAGCGGTCCATCTCCTCGGCCGCGATGAACTCGGCCACGCCGCACGCCCGGTCCTCGCCCGCGGGCTCGGCCAGCGCCCGGTCACCCGTACCGTCGACCCCGACGACCCGCAGCGCGTCACCGGACACGTAGGCCACGTGGGTGCCCGTCGGGTCGGGTCGCGGGTCGACGATCGGCGTCGCGGTGGCCAGCTCGCGGGTCGCCCCCGTGTCCGCGTCGGCCACGAAAAGCTTGCCGGACAACGCGAACGCCGCGATCCGCGCCCGCCCGTCGGTGGCGTTGCCGATCACCCCGCCGCCCTGCTCGCGGCTCCGCTCGCGGCGCGCACGCTCCTCGGCGGACAGTTCCTCGGCACCGCCGAGCAGCGCCGCGGGGTCGCCGAGGCGGGTCTGCTCGCCGGTGGTCAGGTCCTGCTTCCACAGGATGTGCGTGCGGTCCTCGCCGGAGGCCGAGCGCAGGAACAGCAGGTGACTGCCGTCCGGTGCGATGCGGAACTCGCGGGGCGAGCCGAGGGTGAAGCGCTGGGTCCGGGCCTGGAGGCGCAGGAAGGAGGTCTCACTGGTCACCTCGCCAACCTAGCCCGGAAGCCGCCGCCGAGGCACCGCCGCACGAATCGGCGAGCAGTCGGTCGACAGCGAGCCGCAGGACGTGGCTCCGGCTCTTGGCACCGTGGTCCGCCGCGATGAAGTAGCTGCCGATCGCCAGCGAGTAGGCCAGCATGCAGCGGATCTCGACGTCGTTCTCGTCGGCGCAGAACTGCCCGAACAGTGCGCGCAGGTATCCCATGCGTCGGTTGTCGACCCGGCGCACGCGCTCGGCGACGTCGGGGTCGCGCCGGGACCAGTCGCGAATCGCGAGATCCACGGCGAGCGACGGGATCAGCTTGAAAAGCTGCTCCAGCTTGGCTCGCGGGTCGCCCGGCTGACTCTCGACCCGGGCGATGAGGTCGTCGGTCCCGGCCTTCTCCCAGGTGTCGAGCATCTCGTCGAGCAGCCCCTGGCGATCGGTGAAATGCCAGTAGAAGCCGCCTTTGGACACCCCGAGGCCCGCGGCCAGCGCCTCGACGCGCACGGCGTCCGGGCCGCCGCCCGCCAGCGCCAGCAGCGCGGCGTCGACCCAGGTGCCGCGCGGAGTCCTGACTTTGGCCACCGGCACATCTATACGGCACCGTATTGACAGCCGCAAGCTGTCCGCCTAATATCCATACGACGCCGTATGGATCGAGGATCAGCATGAGGCTGCCGAACGTCGCACACGAGGCTCGCCCCTGGCGGATACGCGACATCGCGCCGGACTTCACGCTGGAGGACGTGTGGGCCCTGCCCGTGCACGGCGGCGCGGACGATTTTCCCACCCTCCTCGAACTGATGGCCTCCGCCGATCCGACCGACACGAAGTCCCTGCCGACGCGCGTGCTGTGGCAGGCCCGCGATCTCCTCGGCCGCTGGTTCGACCTCGGCCGGATCTCGGCCCCCGGTCGCGCGGACGACCTGCCGATTCCCGGCACGACCGAAACCTCGCTGGCCGACCGACTGCCCGCCGACCTGCGTGACACCGCCGCCGACGTGCGTTTCCACTCTGTGCCGTTCATCCCCCTCTTCCGCACCGACGACGAATTCGCCGCGGAACTGTCGAACCAGACCGTGCACGGCGTGCTGCACCTGGCCTGGGTCGATCAGGGCGACGGCCGCTACCAGGGGCAGATGGCCGTCTACGTCAAGCCGCGCGGTCCGCTCGGCAACGGGTACATGGCGCTCATCAAGCCATTCCGGCATTGGATCGTCTACCCGGCGCTCATGCGCCAGATCGAGCGGACGTGGAATACCCGCGGTCCCGATCCGCTGCCGCCCGGCCAGCGCGTGATCGGCGGATTTCCGCGGTTCGGCACCCATTTGTCGCGACCCGCGCCCGCCGTTCCCACCGATCCCGTCATTGCGATCCGCGGGGCGGTGACGCTCGATCTGCCCCTCACCACCGTGTCGACGCTTCCCAGACAGGAGCGCGTCGCCGACTTCCACTGCGTGGCGGGCTGGTCCGCCACCGGCCTGCGCTGGGCGGGCGTCTCCTTCGAGACCGTGTACCGGACCTTGATCGAACCGGCACTCCCGCCCGGGACGGCGGTCACCCACCTCGTGTTCCGCGGCCTCGACGGCCACCGGTCGACCGTGGTGATCGAGGACGCCCTGGCCGACGAGGTGCTGATCGCCGACCACCTCGACGGCCGCCCGCTCGACGGCGACCACGGCGCGCCCGCGAGGCTGGTCAGCCCCAACCAGTACGGCTACATGAGCACGAAGCACCTCTGCCGGATCGACGTGCACACGTCCGCGCCGAAGCAGACCTACCGGTCCTTGATCGACCAGGTGTTCGCGCGGGTGATCCGTCGCCATCCGCGGGCGCGGGTCTGGCACGAGGAACGTCATCCCGACGTCCCGCCGCGGCCGCTGCGACCCGTCTATCGAGCCTTCATCGCCCCCGTCAGGCATCTCAGCGCCCGCCGGCCACGACGGTAAGTGCCTCGATGACGATCTCGGCGAACGCGGTGTCGCCGATGTGATGGTCGGCGGGCCACCACGTCAAGACTCATCGGCTTCAGCATCCCGATCGACGCCGCGAAGACCGCGATCGCCCGACTGACCTGAGTCACGTGTTGCGGGGGAACCCCAGGTTCACCCCACCGTGCGACGGATCGAGCCACCGGCTGGTGACCACCTTGGTGCGGGTGAAGAAGTGGATACCGTCCGGGCCGTAGGCGTGCGTATCGCCGAACAGGGAATCCTTCCAACCACCGAACGAGTAGTAACCCACCGGGACCGGGATCGGCACGTTCACCCCGACCATGCCGACCTCGACCTCGTTCTGGAACCGCCGAGCCGCGCCGCCGTCGTTGGTGAAAATGGCCGTGCCGTTGCCATACTGGTTGGCGTTGACCATTTCCAGAGCGTCCGCATAGGACTCGACGCGCACCACCGACAGCACCGGACCGAAGATCTCGTCGGTATAGAGCGACATTGCGGGCTCCACCCGATCGAACAGCGTCGGGCCGAGCCAGAAGCCGTCCGGCTCCCCGTCGATCTCGTGGCCGCGGCCGTCGACCACCAGGTCGGCGCCCGCGTCGACTCCAGCGTCCACATAGGACGTGACCTTGTCCCGGTGGGCGCCGGTGACCAGCGGGCCCATCTCGCAGCCGGGCCTGCGGCCGTCGCCGACCTTGAGGTTCGCGATCCGCTCCCGGATGCGGGCCACCAGGTCGTCGCCGATCGGGTCGACCGCGACGACGACCGACACCGCCATGCAGCGCTCCCCCGCCGAGCCGAACCCGGCCGACACCGCGGCGTCGGCGGCGAGGTCGAGGTCGGAGTCGGGCAGCACCACCATGTGGTTCTTGGCCCCGCCCAACGCCTGCACGCGCTTACCGTGCCGCGTACCGGTTTCGTAGACGTACCTGGCGATCGGGGTCGAGCCGACGAACGAGATCGACCGCACATCCGGGTGTTCGAGCAGGCCGTCGACCGCGACCTTGTCGCCGTGCAGCACGTTGAGCACGCCGTCAGGCAGCCCGGCCTCGGCGAACAGCTCCGCGATGAACACCGACGCCGACGGGTCCTTCTCACTCGGCTTGAGCACCACCGCGTTGCCGCACGCGATCGCGTTCGGCACGAACCACAGCGGCACCATGGCCGGGAAGTTGAACGGCGAGATCACCCCGACCACGCCGAGCGGCTGGCGGATCGAGTACACGTCGACCCGGCTGGACACGTTCTCGCTGAACCCGCCCTTGAGCAGCGCGGGCACCGCGCAGGCGAACTCGACCGCCTCCAGCGCGCGCTGCACCTCGCCCGCCGCGTCGTCGAGCACCTTGCCGTGTTCGGCGGTGACCAGCTCGACCAGCTCGCCCTTGCGGGCGTTGAGCAGTTCGCGGAATCCGAACAGGACAGTCGAGCGCTTCGCCAGGGAGGCGTCGCGCCAGCCGGGGAACGCCGCGCGGGCGGCGGCCACGGCGGCCTCGATCTCCTTGGTACCGGCGAAATCGACGTGCGCGGCGACCTGGCCGGTGGCCGGGTCGAACACGTCGCCGGTCCGCTCGGCCAGGCCGCTCCAGGGCTTGCCGTCGATCCAGTGGCTGATCGCGCGCATCAGCGGGCCTCGCCGTCGGCCGCGGCGATCGCGTGGCCGAGCGCGTCGAGCGCCTCGTCCACCTCGCCCTCGGTGAGCGTCATCGGCGGTGCGAGCCGAATGACGTTGTTGTGCATGCCGCCCTTGCCCACGAGCAGGCCGTGCGCGCGGGTCTGCTCCAACACGGTCATCGCTGCCTTCGCGTTCGGCGTCCTACCACCGGGTTCGACCAGTTCCACGCCGATCATGAGCCCCTTGCCGCGCACGTCGCCGACGACCGGGTGGCGCGCGGCGATGTCGTGCAGTCCCTCGGTGAGCCGGACGCCGAGCTTGGCCGCGTTGCCCTGCAAGTCGTTGTCCAGCAAGAAGTCCAGCGCGGCGTTGGCGCCCGCGGTCGCGACCGGGTTGCCGCCGAAGGTGGAGATCGAGTTCGCGGTCAGACAGTCCATGACGTCGGCCCGGGCCACGAGACCGCCGATGGCCAGCCCGTTGCCGAGGCCCTTGGCGAAGGTCATGATGTCGGCGGTGACGCCGTGGCTGTCCATGCCCCAGAAGTGTTCGCCGGTACGGCCCCAGCCGGTCTGCACCTCGTCGGACACCAGCAGGATGCCGTACTCGTCGAGGACGTCCTTGAACGCGGCGAACAGTCCGTCCGGCGGCGTGCAGAACCCGCCGACACCCTGGATCGGCTCGGCGATCATGCAGGCGACGTCGCCGGAGGTGGTGGTCTGCAGGATCTCGCGCAAGTCGTCGGTGCACGCCCGGATGTAGTCCACATCGGACAGATGGCCGAACGGGCTGCGGTAGGGGTAGCCGCCGTGCACGTAGCTGACCTTCACCGGGGACAGCGAACTCGCCGACCAGCCGCGGTTGCCGGTGATGGCGACGGTGCCGAACGCGCGGCCGTGGTAGGAGTTGCGCAGCGCGAGAACCTGGTTGCTGCGCCGGAACTGCGTGCACAGCATGAGCGCGGTCTCGTTGGCCTCGGTGCCGGAGTTGGTGAAGAACACCTTGGCGTCCGGGATGTTCGAGAGCTTCGCGATCTTCTCGGCCAACTCCACCTGCCCGCGGATCAGGTACAGCGTGGAGGTGTGCAGCACGCCCGTGTCGAGCTGGCGCCGGATGGCGTCGCTGATCTCGGCGACGTCGTAGCCGATGGCGTTGGTGAGGATGCCCGCGAAGAAGTCGAGGTAGGTGGTGCCGGTCGAGTCGGTGACGTGCCTGCCCTCGGCGCTGACGATCTCGATCGGGTCGGCGTAGTACAGGGCGAGCCAGCTCGGCAGCACGGCCCGGTGGCGATCGACTAGCGGCGTCTGGTTGTCGTCCATGTCCGCGAGTCTGGTCGCCCGCGGCCATGCCCGCCAATGGACAAGGTGTATCGGTAGTACTCGGCGAGGCTTACAGTGTGTCGATGTATCCCACGGTCTCGGAGATCCTGGCGCTGCCCGTCGTCCGGCAGGGCGCGCCCCGGGTGGTGGCAGGCGCGGCCGGGCTGGGCGGGCGGGTGCGCTGGGTGCACGCGGCCGAGGTCGCCGACATCGCGCACCTGCTGCGCGGCGGCGAACTCGTGCTCACCACGGGAATCGCGCTGGCCGACGACGCCGAGTCGCTGACCAGGTATGTGGACGAGCTGGCCGGGATCGGGGCCGCCGGGCTGGTCGTGGAGCTGGTCCGGCACTGGAGCGAGGCCCTGCCGTCCGCGCTGGCCGCCGCCGCCGAGCGGCACGGTATGCCGCTCATCACGCTGTCCCGCGAGACGCGGTTCGTCGCGGTGACCGAGGCGGTCGTCGGGCTGATCGTCGAGGCGCAGGTCGCGGAGCTGCGGGCGGCCGAACAGATCCACGAGACGTTCACCGCGCTCACCGTGGCGGGGGCCGAGCCCGCCGAGGTGCTGCGCGAGGTGGCGCGGACCTCGGGGCTGCCGGTGGTGCTGGAGACCCTCGCGCACGACGTGCTCGCCTACGACACGGCGGGCGGCCCGCCCGGCGAGCTGCTGACCGACTGGGCGCGGCGCTCGCGCGGGGTGGCCGTGGCCGAGCGGACCGCCTACCACGCGGTGGCGGGCTGGCTGGTCACCGTGGTCGGCGCGCGCGGCAACGACTGGGGTCGGCTGGTGCTGCTGTGCCCCGAGCCGCCCGCGCACCGGCACGTGGTGATCGCCGAGCGGGCGGCGTCCGTGCTGGCCGTGCACCGGCTCGCGGCCCGCGAGCGCGAGGGCCTGGAGCGGCACGCGCACCGCACGCTGCTGACCGAGCTGCTCGCCTCCCCCACGCCGCCGAGCGATCTGGTGGCCCGGGCGACCGGGCTCGGGGTGCCGTTGGAGAACCGGCAGCTCGTCGGCGTGTCGGTGCGGCCCGGGGCGGCGGTGCCCCTCGTGCCCGCGATGGCCACCCAGGAGGTGCTGCGCGACCTCGCCGAGGCCACCGCGCTCGCCGCGCGCCGGGCGCGGGTGGCGGCCCTGGTCGGCATCGTGGACGACACGAGTGTGCGGGCGCTGCTGTCGATCACCCCGCAGGCCGACACCACGGGCATCCTGCGCCGCCTGGCCCGCGAGATCCACCAGGCGCCGCCGCGCGCGGTGCCGGTGGTGCTGGCCGTGGGCACGACCGTCGACACCGTCACCCAGGCGCGGCGCAGCCTGGTCGAGGCGGCGCACGTGGCGCAGGCCGCGCTGCGCTCGCCGACGGTGAAACCCTTCCACCGCTTGGCCGACGTCCGCCTGCGCGGCCTGCTCCACCTGCTGGCCGACGACGACCGGGTGACCGCCTTCGCCGACCGCGAACTGAGCACCCTGCGCTCCCGCGACGCCGCGCACGGCAGCAGGCTGATGGACACGCTGCGCCAGTTCGTCGACCACGGCGGCAACAAGTCCGCCGCGGCGGCGGCGGCCCACATGTCGCGCACGGCGTACTACCAGCAGCTCGCCCGGATCGAGCAGATCCTCGGGGTTTCCTTGGCGGACCCGGAATCCGTGCTGTCCCTGCACGTCGCGCTGCTGGCACTGGACGTGCGGCCCACCTGACCGGCACCCGGACTGTTCACCAGGTGGCCATCCAGCCGTGTGCGGGGTTCCGGTTGATCGTTCGGTCTGGTATCGAAGGGTGGAGGTCCAGCACGCACAACTGAACCAGGGAAGGCTTCGACAATGCCCAGTCGTAAAGCCAAAGCCGCCGGAGCACTGGCAGGCGCGGTGATCACGGCGGCGACCGTGATCGCCGTCGTCGGGTCCGCGCCATCCGCTTCAGCGGCAACCAGCACGTTCGCCCCCGTCGCCGACACCTACGTCGACAGCGGCGCCACCGGGTCCAACTACGGCACGTCCGGCCAGCTCGGGGTGGACAACTCGCCGGTCAAGCGGATGTTCCTCCGGTTCGACGTCAGCGGCCTCACCAGCCCGGTGACGAACGCCAAGCTGCGCATCCACACCGACAACGTCCTCGGCGCAACCAGCCCCAACGGCGGCACCTTCAAGGCGATGTCGAACACCACCTGGTCGGAGACCGGGGTGACCTGGAACAACCAGCCCGCCATCGACGGCGCCACCCTCGGCTCGCTCGGCGCGGTCAGCCGCAACACCTGGTACGAGGTGACCGTGACCTCGGCGGTGACCGGCAACGGCATTCTCGGCATCGGCGTGACCTCGTCCAGCGGCGACGGCGCCGACTACGACTCGCGCGAGAGCGGGGCGGCCACCGCGCCGCAGTTGGTGATCACCACCGGCAGCCCGACAACAACGACCCCACCAACGACGACCCCGCCGCCCCCGGGTGACCCGGTGCTGGTCGGCGCGGGCGACATCGCCGCGTCCGGGACCGGCGACAACCAGACCGCCGACCTGCTCGACGGCATCCCGGGCACCGTGTTTACCACCGGCGACAACGTCTACAACAATGGCACCGCCTCGGAGTTCACCACCTACTACAACCCGACCTGGGGCAGGCACAAGTCCCGCACCCGGCCCTCGCCGGGCAACCACGACTACAACACCTCCGGCGCCACCGGGTACTACAACTACTTCGGCGCCAACGCGGGTCCGTCCGGCCAGGGCTACTACTCCTACGACCTCGGCAACTGGCACGTCGTCTCGCTCAACAGCGAGGTGAGCAAGTCGGTCGGCTCGCCGCAGGAGCAGTGGCTGCGCGCGGACCTCGCCGCGACCACCAAGCCGTGCACCATCGCCTACTGGCACAAGCCCCGGTTCACCTCCGGCCTCAACCACGCGCCGGACACCTCGACCGGCCCGCTCGTGCAGGCGCTCTACGACTTCAACGCCGAGGTGATCGTCACCGGGCACAACCACCACTACGAGCGGTTCGCCCCGATGACGCCGAACGGTTCGCCGGACACCGCGCGCGGCATCCGGCACTTCGTCGCGGGCATGGGCGGCGTGGGCTTCTACGGCTTCGGCACCATCGCCCCGAACAGCGAGGCGCGCAACAACAACACCTTCGGCGTCCTCAAGTTCACCTTGCACGCCAACGCTTACGACTGGCAGTTCGTCCCGGTCGCGGGCAAGACCTACTCCGACAGCGGCACGACCGCCTGCCACTGATCGGATCGCCGGTGCCGGGTCCCGCGCGGACCCGGCACCCCCTTGCTCGCCCGGAGGCGGGATGTACCTTTCCACGATCAGCACACCGGAGACCCCCGAGCCGCGCGACCGTCGCAAGTGGATGGTCGGCGGCAACGTGGTCGCGCTCGGCTCGGTCAGCCTGATCACCGACATCTCCTCGGAGATGGTCACCGCGATCCTGCCGCTGTACCTGGTGATCGGGCTGAACATGAGCCCGCTGGCCTACGGCGCCATAGACGGCGTCTACACCGGCGCCACCGCGCTGCTGCGCCTGGTCGGCGGCTATGTCGCCGACCGGACGAGCAGGCGGAAAACGGTGGCGGGGCTGGGTTACAGCCTGTCCGCGCTGGCCAAACTGGGGTTGATCGCGGCGGGCAACTCGGCCGCCGCGATCGGCGTGGCGATCACCGCCGACCGGGCGGGCAAAGGTTTGCGCACGGCACCGCGCGACGCGCTGATCGCCCTGTCGACCCCGCGGGACCGGCTCGGCCGCGCGTTCGGCGTGCACCGGTCGATGGACGCCATGGGGGCGTTCGCCGGGCCGCTGATGGCGTTGGCGGTCCTGGCCTTCGCGGGCAGCCAGGCGTTCGACGCGGTGTTCTTCACCAGCTTCGTCATCGCCGCGTTCGGCGTGGTCGTGCTGCTGCTGTTCGTCCGCGACAAGCGCGCGGCGCGGGCGCAGGTCGCGGTGTCTCCCCGCGCGGCGGCCGGTCTGCTCAAGTCGAGCGGCGTCCGGCGGCTGTTGTTCGCGGCGAGTCTGCTCGGGTTGGTGACCGTCGGCGACGGCTTCGTCTACCTGCTGCTGCAACGCCGGGGCGAGCTGGCGCTGGGCTGGTTCCCGCTGCTCGCCGTGGGCACCAGCCTGGTGTACCTGCTGCTCGCCGCACCGCTGGGCGCCCTGGCCGACCGGATCGGCCGGGCCCGGATCATGCTCACCGGCTACGGCGCGCTGGCGGGTGTGTACCTCGCCCTGCTCGGCCCGGTGGGCGGCTGGCCGCTGATCGTCGCGGTGCTCGTCCTCTACGGCGTGTTCTACGCCGCCACGGACGGGGTGCTGATGGCCCTGGCCGCGAAGGTGCTGCCGGAACCGTTGCGCGCCACCGGAATGGCGTTGATCCAGACCGGCCAGGCGCTGGCGTACCTGGGCTCGTCGGTCCTCTTCGGACTCTCCTGGCAGCTCTGGGGCCCGACCGCCGCGTGCGCCGCCGCCGCGATCGCGGTGCTGGTCGCGATCGTCGTCACAGCGCTGCTGTTCGCCAGGATGACCCACTCGACCGAGGAGCCGCGATGACGCTGCGGGCCCGCATCCTGATCGCCGTCGCGGCGGCCGCGCTGCTCGGCGGCGCGGCCGTCCTCTACGTGGCCCGCTCCGCACCCGCCGTCAGCACGCCGGAAAGCACCGGCACGGTCCGGCCCGGGCCACGGCTGCAAGTGCTCACCAACGGCGTTCTGTCGACGGTGTCCCTGGCCGATCCGCGCGGCCCGCGCGCCGTCACCGACCGCAGGTGCGACCGCGCCTACGCCGCGAACGGCATGCTCGCCTGCCTGCTCCCGGTCGACGCCCTCACCGCGACCCGGCTCGTCGTGCTCGGTCCCGACCTGCGGGAACGCCATTCCGTCGCGCTCACCGGGTTTCCCAACCGGCTGCGGGTGTCGGCGAGCGGCCGGATGGTCTCGTGGACCGTGTTCATCGACGGCCACTCCTATGCCACGACCGGGTTCTCCACCCGCACCGGCATCCTCGACACCCGCACGGGCGCCCAGGTCGAGTCGCTGGAGGAGTTCACCGCGACCATCGACGGCCGCCCCCATCGGGCGGTGGACACCAACTTCTGGGGCGTGACCTTCGCCGCCGACGACACCCGGTTCTACGCCACGATGTCGACCGGCGGAAAGCGCTACCTGGTCGAGGGCGATCTCGCGGCCAAGACGGTGCGCACCCTCGCCGAGAACGTCGAATGCCCGTCCCTGTCGCCGGACGGCACGCGCATCGCCTACAAGGCGGCCGTCGACGGCGACCCCCAGCGCGGCTGGCGCCTGTCGGTCCTGGACCTGCCCACCCTGCGCGTCACCCCGTTGGCCGAGCCGACCAGCGTCGACGACCAACCGGCTTGGCTGGACGACACCACCGTCGCCTACGCCCTGCAACGCGACGACGGCACCAACAACGTGTGGTCGGTCGCGGCGGACGGCACCGGGGAGCCGCGCCTGCTCGTCGAGGGCGCCAACTCGCCTGCGGTAGTGCCTAGTTGAACTATAAAAAGAAGGACTGCACCGCGCAGCCTGCACGCGGAACAGCCCTTCTCTTGACCTACGGCGATGCCGTCAACCGTGCTTGCCGGGTTCGTCGTCGCCGAGCGGGACGACATCGCCGGCAGCTTCGGAATAGATCAGACACCGGGGCGACTTGTCACGCGCCCATGCGATTGCTTCCGTACGCGTCCCATCGAATTCGCCGAGAGCTTCACGCTCTCCCTGCCACACCGCGTGCCACACATCTTGACCCCGAAGCCTCCCGATGACGACCGAGTCCTCAAATGGACGATCGTCATGCACATGATCTTCGCGATGGACGCTCCCCTGCGGATCCAAATCCCCCGGGGAAGACAAGTAGTCGCGATAGCGCGGAGGAAATTCATTCATGAACGCCAGCCTGCTCCGTATGCGTTAGCCGGAAGCTGATTGACCGAATAAAACCTGTAGGTCACCTTGTCCGACGTGCGGGTACAGATACTCTTGATATAAGCGTACCAGTAGCCGCTGTAACCGCTGGTCTTCCATGACCACTGATGCACCTGACTGTGATCCCACATGGTGTTGTCGTACGACTTATACCCGTTCGGACTCCACGATCGGGTGAGCCCGCCCGGCACGCTTCCCGCGTTGTAGATGCTCCACTTCCCCGGAACGGGGTTGCCCGTTGCACCAGGCGCAGAGTTGATCAAGTCGCCCGTGAAAACGACCTCCGTGGTCGATCTCGTATTCTTGTATTGGACAGGCTTGCTCCACGTTTGCGCACCGGTCAACTGGAAAGATGCGTACAGGTCAACGCGCCCCAACACCGAGCCGCCATAACCCCAATTGCCCGACACGGTAACATCCGATTGGAAGTCATTGTACCTGTTCCAACAGTTTCCACTGATGCAGTAGCTCGAGCTCACACCGTCCGGGCTGAGCGTCTGCTCAGGTTTACCCCCGGTATTGACGCAGAACCAGTTCCCCTTTCGCTTGGACGTTTCGAGGTCACACTGATCCGATCCAATGCCGGACACGACCGCCGTCGACCCCAGATAGTCTCGATACTTCCCAGCGGGTACTGATTGTGATCTATCTGCGGAAGCCTCACCGACAATCAGCAGAGGAACCGTTAAAGCGGCCAATACGGCCGCGAGGATTCGCGTGTGCAAGATTCGTCCCACGACGTCGCCTTTCCCCAGGTGTAGCGCGAGAACGTGTCAAAATAACCTTGCCAATCCCCGACAGGTTGACAGTGCCGGGGACACCAACCTTCAACAAGATTGTGTGACAGAAGTCACATTCGATCACCTCGACCACCACCGGGCGCAACGCAGCGCACGAACCGCACGAGACGAGTTCGTAGCGCACGAAACGGCCATGGGGTGGCTCACGGCGGGGCAACGCGATTTGCTGTCCGCTGTTGCTGCCGGCCCCGGAACAACCCGGCAACAGCACGCCGCGACCACGACGCGGACCGTGGCCGTGCTGACGCCGTCGTACGGACCCCTTGCGGCCGGTGTCGTGCACGTCGCTGCCGAGTTTCGGTGGGAAGCCAGACGTTGGATTAGCCACTCGCCTGCGGTACTGCCTGGTTGATCAGCGGGCGACCGCGAGGAGACCGGTCCACTGCCGGGGGGTGACGATCAGGGTGCCGCCGTCGCGGTTCTTGGAGTCACGGATCGCGGTCGAGGTGCCGACCAGGGCAATCTCGACGCAGTTGCCGCTTCCGTTGTCGCTGAAGCTACTCCTGCGCCACCGGGCACCGGACAAGTCGACGGTGCTCATCGGCGCGCCGCCGTCCGGCGGAAGGAGGCCCACTGGCGCCCACTGATTACCAGGGTGCCGCCGTCGCGGTTCTTGGAGTCGCGGATCGCGGTCGAGGCGCCGATCAAGGCAATCTCCACACAGTTGCCGTTGCCGTTGTCAGTGAAGCTACTCCTGCGCCACCGGGCACCGGTCAAGTTCGGAGCGGACATGCCGCACTCCCTTTCGCTTACAGGTCATCGGCGATCTCCTTGATCAGCGCGAGCGACCTGTTCTGGTCCAACGCGGCCTCCCGCAAGGCCGCGAAGTTCAGCGTATACACCTCGACGTCGGCTGGCTCCTCCACGTAGAGACCTTGAGTCAAGTTCTCCACGTAGGCGACCGTCTCGTAGTAATCCTGGTCGAAGGACAGGATCTGAAACGAGGCGCCCAGGCCGGGCAGCGCGCCGCAACCCAGCGGCAGCACCTGAATATCGATGTTCGGCAGTTCCGCTCGTTCGCGCACCCGATCAAGCTGCGCGGCCATCACCGTGGCCCCGCCGACGTTCTGCCGCAGGGCGGCCTCCCACACCACCACTTCGAGCTTGATGGGGTTGGCATCGACCAGCCGCGCCTGGCGGGTCGCGCGTGCCTGGGCACGCTGTCGGATCGACTCCTCGGAAGCCATCGGAATCGCGACCCTGCCCAACTCGGCGGCGTAGCGCTCGGTCTGGAGCAGGCCGGGGATCAGGTCCGGCTTGAAGGTCTGTAGCAGCGCGGCCTCGGATTCCAGCTCAACGAAGTCCTGCGCGACCGAGACGAGGGTGCCCTCGTCGTACTCGTGCCACCAGCCTCGGTCGAGCGCGGTCAAGGACGCCGTGAAGAGGCGGTTGCGTTCCTTCTCCTTGATGTCGTAGACGATGCCGAGGGCCAGCACGTCCACGCCCTGGATCGGCTGCTGAGCGTTCTCGATCTTGCTCAGCTTGCCCGGCGACCACCGCGCGCGGCGGGCCGCCTCCGCGTTCGTGATGCCGATCCGCTCCCGCCATCTGCGCAGCTCACGGCCGACCCGCCGCATCCGAACGCCTGCTCTGAACTCCTCCGGCACGGCTGCCCCTCTCGCTGGAAACGTGACCACGGAAGCCTATGAGACCACCGGAAACCAGCACAGTCGCCCGATCGGGTGAACACGAAACATTTCGTCAAAACATGACTTGCGCAACGGCGAATCTTTATCCAAGCTGGGAATCGCCCTCCCGACCAGGACGTGCCCGTACAGGTCCCGGTCGGGTTCCGGCGGGCGGCGCCGCGTCAGAGCCGACGCGACACCCGCCTCCACGGCTCCGCGACGCCGCCCGCCACTCCGCAGAGGGGGCGTGACCATGACCTGCCGCTATTGCGCGTCGGGCGAGCACGACTGCCACACCGACCACCCGCAGTACGACCAGCGCCATGCTGTCTGACCAGCAGACCGTCCTCATCGGACTCCTCGCCGAGCTGCGCGCCTGCGGCTGGACTTTCGTGGCCATCAACGCCGACGACACCACCGAGGTGGACGCCCTGTTCGGCGCCTACTTCCACCCGACCTGCGTGGACACCCTGCACGTCCGCTCCGAGTCCGAGTCCCACGCCGCCCGGCTGCGCGGCGGGCAGTCCGAACTGGTCAGCCGCAAGGACGTGCTGTGGACCTTCACCGGGCCGCTGGTCGACGCGATCGCGCACCTCGTGGACCTGCCAGAACCGGACACCCGGACCGCCCCGAACCTCGCCCGGTCCACCAGCGGACTTTGGCTGCCCTAAAGACCGTCGTCCGCAAGAGGCAGTGTGTTCACCGAGTGCGCCAACACTTGACACTGTGACACTGCCGGGTGATACCGCCTACCTCCACGATGCCGGGATGGAACTCTGATCCACGAGCATCGGAGTAGACGATGGCGATAGCGGAACAGTCCACTCAGTCGGACGGCCGGGTCGATCTGCCCGACCACGGCACGATCCGGGACAGCCCGTACTACAACGACGAGCTGGCGCCGGTGCCGGTCGAGAAGCGGACCTGGACGACCTACAACTACTTCGCGCTGTGGATGGGCATGGCGCACAACATCCCCAGCTACACCCTGGCCGCGTCGCTGATCGCGCTCGGGATGGACTGGCTGCAGGCATTCCTGACGATCACCATCGGCAACCTGATCGTGCTGGTCCCGATGCTGCTCAACAGCCACGCGGGCACCAAGTACGGCATCCCGTTCCCGGTGTTCGCCCGCGCCTTCTACGGCGTGCGCGGCGCGAACGTGGCGGCGCTGCTGCGCGGGTTCATCGCGTGCGGCTGGTTCGGCATCCAGACCTGGGTCGGCGGGCAGGCGCTCTACGTCATCGTCGGCAAGCTCACCGGCGACGGGTGGATCAACTCGACCGTCGTCCTCGGGCAGCACTGGACGCTGTGGCTGTGCTTCGCGGGGTTCTGGGTGGCGCAGATGCTCATCATCTGGCGCGGCATGGACGCGATCCGCCGGTTCGAGAACTGGACCGCGCCGCTGGTGTCGGTGGGCTTCCTGATCCTGCTGGGCTACGTGCTGGTCAAGGCGGGCGGCCTGGGCCCGATCCTGTCCGCGCCGTCCAAGCTGGGCTGGGGCGCGGAGTTCTGGGCGGTGTTCGCGCCGTCGCTGATGGCGATGATCGCGTTCTGGGCGACGCTGTCGCTGAACATGCCCGACTTCACCCGCTTCGGCGGCAGCCAGCGCAAGCAGATGCGCGGGCAGATCCTCGGCCTGCCCACCACGATGTCGTTCATCGCGATCGTGGCGATCCTGACCACCTCGGGCGGACAGGTGCTCTACGGCGAGGCGATCTGGGACCCGGCGCTGCTCGCGGCCCGGTTCGACAGCCCGATTGTCGTGGTGATCGCGCTCGTCGCGCTGGTGCTGGCCACGGTGTCGTGCAATCTCGCGGCGAACGTGGTGAGCCCGTCCTACGACTTCTCCAACGCCTTCCCCAAGCGGATCACCTTCGCGATGGGCGGGCTGATCACCGGGATCATCGGCGTGGCGGTGATGCCGTGGCGGCTGATCTCGGACCCGAGCATCTACATCTTCGCCTGGCTCAACTTCTACGGCGGCGTCCTCGCCGCGGTGGCGGGCGTGCTCGTGGCCGGGTACTGGTTCGTGGTGCGCACCGAGCTGAACGTCACCGAGCTGTACCAGGACCACGGCCGCTACTGGTTCAACGGCGGCTGGAACATCCGCGCGGTGGTGGCCACGCTGGTCGGCGCGGTGCTCGCGGTCGGCGGCGCGTACACCGCGGCGGGCACCCCCGGCCCATACCCCGCCGACGGCCTGATCCCGCTGCTGCGACCGCTCTACGACTATAGCTGGGTGGTCGGCGGCGTCAGCGCGTTCGTCATCTACCTCGTACTGTCCATTCAGGATCGCAAGACCGCGGCTGTGCACCACTCGGAGTCAGCTCACCAACCGGAAGGAGAGGCCCGTGCCTGAAGTCGTGAGGGCCGGCCTGGTCCAGCAGAAATGGACCGGCGACAAGGAGTCCATGATCGCCAACGCGGTGGCGGCGATCGGGACGGCGGCCTCGCAGGGCGCGCAGGTCGTCTGCTTGCAGGAGTTGTTCTACGGCCCGTACTTCTGCCAGGTGCAGGACGCGGACTACTACTCCTACACCGAGGGCATCCCGGACGGGCCGACCACCGAGTTGATGTGCGAGGTGGCCGCGCGGCACGGCGTGGTGCTGGTGGTACCGATGTACGAGCAGGAGCAGCCCGGGGTCTACTTCAACACCGCCGCCGTGATCGACGCGGACGGCACCTACCTCGGCAAGCACCGCAAGAACCACATCCCCCAGGTGAAGGGGTTCTGGGAGAAGTTCTACTTCCGGCCCGGGAACATGGGCTACCCGGTGTTCGACACCGCGGTCGGCCGCATCGGCGTCTATATCTGCTACGAGCGGCACTTCCCGGAGGGCTGGCGCGCGCTCGGCCTGGCGGGGGCGAAGATCGTGTTCAACCCCTCGGCCACCAGCCGCGGCCTCTCGGAGTACCTGTGGCGCCTTGAGCAGCCCGCGGCGGCCGTGGCCAACGAGTACTACGTCGGCACGATCAACCGGGTCGGCGTGGAACCGTTGGGCGAGAACGACTTCTACGGCCAATCGTACTTTGTGGACCCGCGTGGGCAGCTCATGGGCGACGCGGCGTCCGACACCGAGGAGGAGATCGTCATCCGCGATCTCGACATGGACATGCTCGCCGAGGTCCGCGACCTGTGGGCGTTCTACCGCGACCGCAGGCCCGACACCTACGAGTCGCTGACCAAGCCCTGAGAGGACCAGATGCGCACGCTCATTCGCAACGGGACGGTCGTCAACGCGACCGGCAGGCTGACCGCCGACGTCCTCGTCGACGGCGAGACCATCGCCGCGGTCGCCGCCCCGGGCCTGTTCACCGAGGCCGACAACATCATTGATGCCACCGGGAAATACGTGATCCCCGGCGGTATCGATGCGCACACGCACATGGAGATGCCCTTCGGCGGCACCTCCTCGAACGACACCTTCGCCACCGGCACCACCGCGGCGGCGTGGGGCGGCACCACCACGATCATCGACTTCGCCGTGCAGGCCAGGGGCACCTCCCTGCTGTCCACTTTGGACAAATGGCACGCGAAGGCAGGCGGGCACTGCGCGATCGACTACGCCTTCCACATGATCATCTCCGAGGTGGACGACAACTCGCTCAAGGAGATGGCGCCCTGCATCGACGCGGGGGTCAACAGCTTCAAGATGTTCATGGCCTACCCCGGGGTGTTCTACTCCACCGACGGGGAGATCCTGCGCGCGATGCAGCAGGCCACCGAGACCGGTTCGATGATCATGATGCACGCCGAGAACGGCATCGCGATCGACCAACTCGTCGCCCAGGCGCTCGCCGCGGGCTACGGGGACCCGGTGCACCACGGGCTGACCCGCCCGCCGGAGCTGGAGGGCGAGGCCACCTCGCGGGCGATCCAGCTCGCCAAGGTGACCCGGGCGCCGCTCTACATCGTGCACCTGTCGGCGCGGCACGCGCTGGCGGCGGTCGCGGAAGCTCGCAACGCCGGGCAGAACGTGTTCGCCGAGACCTGCCCGCAGTACCTCTATCTGTCCATTGAGGACATGGCAAGGCCGGACTTCGAGGGCGCCAAGTTCGTGGCCTCGCCGCCGCTGCGGCCCAAGGACCACCAGGCCGACCTGTGGCGCGGGCTGCGCACCAACGACCTGTCCGTGGTGTCCACCGACCACTGCCCGTTCTGCTTCAAGGACCAGAAAGAGCTGGGCCGCGGCGACTTCTCCAAGATCCCCAACGGGATGCCCGGCGTTGAGCACCGGATGGACCTGCTGCACCAGGGCGTGGTGGCCGGTGAGATCAGCCTGGAACGCTGGGTGGAGATCAGCTCCACCACGCCCGCGCGAATGTTCGGCCTGCACGGTCGCAAAGGGACTGTCGCACCGGGCGCGGACGCGGACATCGTGGTCTACGACCCCGCCGCCAAGCAGACGATCTCCGCGCTGACCCACCACATGAACGTGGACTACTCGGCGTACGAGGGCATGGAGATCACCGGCAAGGTCGACACAGTGCTCTCACGCGGCTCGGTGGTCATCGCCGACGGCGCGTTCCACGGCCGGGAGGGCCACGGCCAGTTCCTCAAGCGCGACCTCAGCCAGTACCTGATCTAGGCCAGTACAGCCTTAAGGAGTACACAGTGGACTTCGGTGTGGTGCTGCAGACCGACCCGCCCGCGAGCGAGGTGGTGCGGCTGATGGTCGAGGCCGAGCAGCGCGGGTTCGGCTACGGCTGGACGTTCGACTCGTGCGTGCTCTGGCAGGAGCCGTTCGTGATCTACTCGCAGATCCTCGCGCAGACGCGGTCGATGGTCGTGGGCCCGATGGTGACCAACCCGAGCACCCGCGACTGGTCGGTCACCGCGTCGCTGTTCGCCACGCTCAACGACATGTTCGGCAACCGCACGGTGTGCGGGATCGGCCGCGGCGACTCGGCGCGCCGGGTCATCGGGCAGAAACCCGCGTCGCTGGCCGTGCTGCGCGAGTCGATGCACGTGATCCGCGAACTGGCCGAGGGCCGGGAGGTGGAACACCACGGCGCGCCTGTGCGCATCCCGTGGGTGCGCGACGGGCGGCTGGAGGTGTGGATGGCCGCGTACGGGCCCAAAGCGCTGCAGATGGTCGGCGAGCACGCGGACGGGTTCATCCTGCAGACCGCCGACCCGGCGATCACGAAGTGGACGATCGACGCCGTGCGCGACGCGGCGAAGGCGGCCGGGCGCGACCCTGGCGGCATCACCATGTGCGTCGCCGCGCCCGCCTACGTCGGCGACGACCTCGCCCACCAGCGCGACCAACTCCGCTGGTTCGGCGGCATGGTCGGCAACCACGTCGCCGACCTGGTGTCCCGCTACGGCGAGTCCGGCCCGGTGCCGCGCGAGCTGACCGACTACATCCGCGGCCGGGAGGGCTACGACTACGCCCACCACGGCAAGGCGGGCAACCCGTCGACGGACTTCGTCCCGGACGAGATCGTCGACCGCTTCTGTCTGCTCGGCCCGGCCTCGGCGCACGTCGACCGGCTCGCCGAACTCGCCGAGCTGGGCGTCGACCAGTTCGCCATCTACCTGATGCACGACCAGCGGGAGAAGACCCTGGCGGCGTACGGGGACGAGGTGATCCCGCACATCTGAGCGCCCTACCCGAGCGGGTCGGCGTCGGTGATCCGCGCGAGCTCGGTCGGCACGTCGAAGTCCGGCTCGGGCAGGGTCGGGTCCAGCTCGGTCAGCGTCTCCAGCAGCAGGTTGGCCACCACCCAGTTGCGGTACCACTTGCGGTCGGCCGGGACCGTGTACCAGGGCGCGGCGTCGGTCGAGCAGCGGTCGAGGGCGGCGGCGTACGCCTCCTGGTAGTGGCTCCACTTCGACCGCGCGGCCAGGTCGCCCGGGTTGTACTTCCACTGCTTGGCCGGGTCCTTCAGCCGCGCGATGAGCCGCTCGCGCTGTTCCTCCGGGGAGATGTGCAGGAAGCACTTGACCACGGTGGTGCCCCGCGCGGTCAGCTCGGCCTCGAACTCGTTGATCAGGTCGTAGCGGGCCTCCCAGGTCGCGGCCGGGACCAGTTCCTCCACCCGGGCGATCAGCACGTCCTCGTAGTGGGAGCGGTCGAACACGCCGATCAGCCCCGGCGTGGGCACCTGCCTGCGGATGCGCCACAGGAAGTCGTGGCGCAGCTCGGCGCGGGTGGGCTTCTTGAACGACGAGATGCGCAGGCCCTGCGGGTTCACCAGGCCGCACACGTGCTTGATGGTGCCGCCCTTGCCGGAGGTGTCCATGCCCTGCAACACCAGCAGCACGCCGCGGGACCCGCCGCCGAAGACGCCCTCGGCCCAGAGCGCCTCCTGGGTGGCGGCGAGGCGCGCGCCGATGTCCGCGAGCTGCTCGGCGGCCTCGGCCTTGGTCGCCGGACCCACCGGGAGGTCGCGCGGCGCGGGCCGGGAGCCGCCCGGGCGTACCCTCAGCGCGTCCCGGACGGTCGCCTTCTTCTTTGCCATGGGCGGAGGGTAATCCGCCGTGGCGATCGGCGCTCGTGCAACAAACAGGCGTTCGACTACCCGATGGCGCAACGAATGCGCGTCAGAAGCAACGCTCACCGGATGAATCCGACGTCCACCAGCCCTTAGCCTGAGGTCATGACCGTGACTGTTCCGCCCGCCACCGCCACCACGCCGCACACCGCGGCCGACTTCGTCGCCCTGGACGAGCAGTGGAGCACGCACAACTACCACCCGCTGCCGGTGGTGATCGCCGAGGCCGAGGGCGCCTGGGTGACCGACGTGCACGGTCGCCGCTACCTGGACTTCCTCGCCGGGTACTCGGCCCTCAACTTCGGCCACCGGCACCCCGCGCTGATCGCCGCGGCGGTCGAGCAGCTCGGCAAGGTGACGCTGACCAGCCGCGCGTTCCACCACGACCAGCTCGGCCTGTTCTGCCGCGAGCTGGCCGAGCTGACCGGCACCGACCTCGTGCTGCCGATGAACTCCGGCGCCGAGGCCGTCGAGTCGGCGCTCAAGGTGGCCCGCAAGTGGGCCTACCGGGTCAAGGGCGTGCCGGAGAACACCGCGGAGATCATCGTTGCGGGCTCGAACTTCCACGGCCGGACCACCACGATCATCTCCTTCTCCACCGACTCCGTGGCGCGCAACGACTTCGGCCCGTTCACCCCGGGTTTCGCGGTCGCCAAGTACGGCGACACGCAGGCGCTGGAGTCGATGATCACCGACCGCACCGCGGCGGTGCTGGTCGAGCCGATCCAGGGCGAGGCTGGCGTGCTCGCGCCGCCGTCGGGCTACCTGCGCGAGGTCCGCCAACTCTGCGACGAGCACAACGTGCTGTTCATCGCCGACGAGATCCAGTCCGGCCTGGCCCGCACCGGCACGCTGTTCGCGCTCGACCACGAGGGCGTCCGCGCCGACCTCTACACCCTGGGCAAGGCGCTCGGCGGCGGCATCCTGCCGGTGTCGGCGGTCGTCGGCCGCGCCGACGTGCTCGGCGTGCTCAAGCCCGGCGAGCACGGCTCGACCTTCGGCGGCAACCCGCTGGCCTGCGCGGTCGGCCGCGCGGTGGTCAAACTGCTGGCCACCGGCGAGTTCCAGGAGCGCTCGACCACTCTCGGCGCGCACCTGCACAGCAGGCTCGGCGAACTGGTCGGCCGCGGCGTGGCCGAGGTGCGCGGCCGCGGGCTGTGGGCGGGCGTGGAGATGGCACCGGGCGGCCTCGCGGGCCGCGCGGCGTCCGAGGCCCTGATGGAGCGCGGCGTGCTGTGCAAGGAAACCCACGACACCACCCTGCGGGTCGCGCCGCCGTTGGTGATCACCGAGGCCGAGATCGACCTCGGCGTGGACGCCATCGCCGAGGTGGTCGCGCACTAGCGGGCGCGGTCCACCCTGGCCTCGTCCCACACCGGCTCGTCCACTTCGGACACCACACCGTCCGACCGGAACACCAGGAACCGGTCGAACGAACGGGCGAACCACCGGTCGTGGGTGACCGCGACAACGGTGCCCTCGAACGCTTCCAGGGCATCCTGCAGTGCCTCGGCCGAGGTGAGGTCGAGGTTGTCGGTTGGCTCGTCGAGCAGGAGCAGGGTGGCGCCGGACAGTTCCAGCAGCAGGATCTGGAACCGCGCCTGCTGACCGCCGGACAGGGTCTCGAAGCGCTGCTCGCCGCTCGCGGCCAGGCCGTAGCGGCTCAGGACCGACGCCGCGGCGCCGCGGTCGAGGCCCGCGCGGCCGTCTTCGCCGTGCCAGAGGATGTCGACCAGGGTGCGGCCGAGCCACTCCGGGTGGTGGTGGGTCTGGGCGAACAGACCGGGCACCACGCGCGCGCCGAGCTTGCACACGCCGGTGTGCGCCACGGTTTTCTCCGCCGCGCTGTCCTCTTCGGACAGCAGGCGCAGGAAATGGCTCTTGCCCGAGCCGTTCGAGCCGAGCACGGCCAGCCGGTCGCCGAAGAAGACCTCGACGTCGAAGGGCTTCATCAGGCCGGTGAGTTCCAGCCTGGCGCAGGTGATCGCGCGGATTCCGGTGCGCCCGCCGCGAAGGCGCGGCTGCACGCGCTGCGTTTTCGGCGGGTCGGGCGGCGGCCCGGCCTCCTCGAACTTGCGCAGCCGGGTCTGCGCGGCCCGGTAGCGGCTGGCCATGCCGGGGTTGACGACGGCCGCGCGGTGCATCAGCCGGACCAGCTCGATCAGCTTCGCGTGCTCCTCGTCCCAGCGGCGCTGCAACTCGGCGACCCGCTCCCAGCGGGCCTCCCGCGCGGCGTGCCAGGTCGCGAAGCCCGCGGGATGCGTCCACGTGGTGCCCGCCTCGACGGTGACGACCCGCGTGGCGACGGCGTTGAGCAGCTCGCGGTCGTGGCTGATGAGCAGCACGGCCTTGTCCGACTCGGCCAGGCGCTGTTCGAGCCAGCGTTTGCCGGGGACGTCGAGGTAGTTGTCGGGCTCGTCGAGCAGCAGCACCTGCTCGCGGCCACGCAGCAGCGCCTCCAGTACCAGCCGCTTCTGCTCGCCGCCCGAGAGCGTGCGCACCTCGCGGAAGCGCGCGGTGTCGAACCCGATGCCGAGCGCGGCCACGGTGACGGTGTCCCACAGCACCTCGGTGGTGTAGCCGCCCGCCTCGTCGTACTCGCCGAGCGCGACGGCGTAGCGGAGCTGGGTGGGCTCGTCGTCGGTCTCCATCAGCGCCAGCTCGACCGCGTCCAGCTCGGCCGCGGCGGCGCGCAGCGCGGGCGGGGCGACGGCCAGCAGCAGGTCGCGCACCGAGCGGTCGTCGCGCACGGAGCCGACGAACTGCGGCATCACCGCGAGCCCGCCCTGCACCGACACGCCGCCATCGGGCGAGGACTGCTCGCCGCTGAGGATCTTGAGCAGGGTGGTCTTCCCGGCGCCGTTCTCCCCCACCACGGCGACCACCTGCCCGCCGCCGACTCGGAGCGCGGCGTCGCGGAACAGCACGCGCCCGTCGGGCAGCGTGCAGGAGAGGCCGGTCGCGTCGAGGTGTCCCACGCCGCGAATGGTCGCGCACACGGTCACCCGGGCGCGACCGCATTGTCTGGCACAGTGGCGGGCGCGCCCCTGGAACGCGGGCCGCGGGTCGCGCTGCTGGCCGTGCTCGGCCCGGTGGTGACCGCGGGGCTGAACACGTGGGTCCTCAAACCGATCTTCGGCCGCACGCACGACGGCTACCTGGCCTACCCCAGCGGACACACCGCGACGCTGGTGTCGATCCTGGCCGTGGTGACGCTGGTGGTCGCCGCCGACGCGCCGCCGGGACGCCGGGCGGTCCGCACGACTGTCGTCGCGGCCACCGCGCTGGTGCTCGTCGCGGTAGCCGCGAGCGCGATTGTCGGCCTGCGCTACCACTACGTCACCGACACGATCGGCGCGCTGTTCTGGGCGGTCGGCGCGGTGGTCGCGGTCGCCGCGGTGATCGACTTCCGCGCGGGCACCAACCTGGCAGCGGACAACGTGTGGGCGACCCGCGTTCAGTGGCCGAGCACACCGGGAGTACCGCTACGTAGTGGTGTCACCGGAAAGTTCACCCGATGTGACTAACCAGACCACCGTGTGGCGCTACGCGGCCGGGGGCGTACGGTGCGTAGCCTGGCAGTGCTCGCGCGACGGAAGGATGGCGGTGACCGACACACCCATCTATGACCAGATTCGCCAGGAACTGCGGGACCGGCCCGACCCGGTGATACCCCGGTCCCGGACCCGGTACCAGGCGGAGTCGCGCGACCCGAGTCCGAGTACCGGCATCTCGGTGTGGGCGCTGATCGATGAGCACCGCGCGCAGCGCGGCACCGACACCCCCGGCCGCCGCCGAGCCTGAAACGTCACCTTCGCAGCGCCGCCGCGTCCCGGGACAGCGCGACGAGCCTGCTCACCGCACGCGAGTACTTCTTCCGGTAGCCCCCGCGCAGCATCTCCGGGGTGAACAACGCGGACACCGGCTCGCCGGACACCGCCACCGGTACCGCCCGGTCGTAGAGCCGGTCGGCGAACGCCACCAGCCGCAGCGCCACATCCTGCTCGGACAGCGCGCGTACGCCGCGCAGGT
The DNA here is from genome assembly GCF_052390155.1 of Actinokineospora sp. Classification (NCBI taxonomy): domain Bacteria; kingdom Bacillati; phylum Actinomycetota; class Actinomycetes; order Pseudonocardiales; family Pseudonocardiaceae; genus Actinokineospora; species Actinokineospora sp. The sequence goes on from NZ_JBQTHF010000009.1 coordinate 64,219, forward strand.
GCACCGCCGCCACGCCGGCCACGAGCTTGCCGTAGCGCGACGGGTGCAGGGTGGCGAGGTGGGCGCACAGCGCGTCGAAATCGTCCACTGTGGACCCTGGGATGGCCGCGGCGCTCGCCGTCAGGTCCGCGTCGGGCAACGGGTCCGGCGCGTCGGGCAGGCCGCGGTGGCGGTAGTCCGGGCCGTCGACCCGCACCACCGCGAACCGCGCCGCGAGCGCCTGGATCTCGCGCAGGAACTCGCCTGCGGCGAACCGGCCCTCGCCGAGTCTGTCGGGCAGCGTGTTCGACGTCGCCGCCACGCGCACGCCGGCGTCGGTCAGCTCCGCGAGCAGTCGCCCGACCAGCGTCGTATCGCCGGGATCGTCCAATTCGAACTCGTCTATCGCAAGCAACCTGTTGTCCCGCAACCGGTTCACCGCCTCGGCGAACCCGAGCGCGCCGACCAGGTAGGTCAGCTCGACAAACGTGGCGTACGACTTCGGCCCCGGCACCGCGTGCCAGACCGAGGCCAGCAGGTGGGTCTTGCCGACACCGAATCCGCCGTCCAGATAGAGCCCCGGCCTGCCCGGCGCCGCCGTGCCGCCGAAGATCCGCCGCAGCAACGGCTGCTCCCGCGCGCTCTCGCCGACCCGGGCCGCGAACGCCGCGCACGCCGCGACGGCGGCGGCCTGGCTGGGCTCGGCGGCGTCGGGCAGGTAGGTCTCGAAGCGGACCTCGCCGAACCGCGGCGGCGGCACCAGCGCGGCGATCAGCTCCTGGGCGGCGACCTCGGGCGCGCGGTCGACAAGTCTGGCGGCGGACATGCCGGGAGCGTAGTGGCGTGCTGGGATGGACCGGTGCACATGCTGTGGCCCGATCCCCGAACCGCACCCGAGCTTGACGACACGGGACTGGAACGCCTCTACGCCTACCCGGACCCCCTCACCGCCGCCTGGGTGCAGGTCAACTTCGTCAGCAGCGCGGACGGCGCGGTGACCGTCGACGGCACCTCGGCGGGGCTGTCCAGCCCCGCCGACAAGCGGATCTTCGCGCTCGGCCGCGATCTCGCCGACGTGGTCCTCGTCGGCTGGGGCACCGCGCGCGCGGAGAACTACGGCGGGGTCAAGCGCACCGAACTCCGCGGCGCGCGGCGCGCCCGACTCGGGCTGGCCGACGTGCCGCCGATCGCGGTGGTCACCGCGCACTGCTCGGTACCGCCCGACTCCGCGCTGGTGACCGACTCCGAGGTGCCGCCGATCATCGTCACCTGCGCGTCCGCGCCCGCCGACCGGCGCGCCGCGCTGGCCGACGCCGGGGCGGACGTGCTCGTCGCGGGCGACCGCGAGATCGACCTGCGCGCCGCGCTCGACGCGCTGGCCGAGCGCGGGCTGCGGCGGGTGTGCTGCGAGGGCGGGCCGCACCTGTTCGGCGCGCTGGTCGCCGCGGACCTGGTCGACCAACTCTGCCTCACCGTGGCGCCGATGCTGGCGGGGGCTGGCTCCGGCCGGATCGCGCTCGGGCAGCCCGCGGCGGCCCCGGCGTCGCTCGACCTGGCGTCGGTGCTGGTCGAGGACGGTTTCCTGATGCTGCGTTACCGGCGGGGCCGGTGACCCCGATGCCCGTCGACGGGTCGGACGAGCGGCTGATCGCCTCGGCCGCCCAGGGCTCCGCGGGGGCGTTCGACACGCTCGTGCGCAGACACACCGACCGGATGTACCGGGTGGCGCTGCGGATCTGCGGCGACCCCGGCGAGGCGGAGGACGTGGTGCAGGACGCCTGGATCGCGGCCTGGCGCGGGCTGGCCGAGTTCCGCGGCGAGGCGCGCGCGTCCACCTGGCTCTACCGCGTGGTGACGAACACCGCGCTCGCCCACCTGCGCAGACGCAGGCCGACCGTGCCGCTGGAGTCGCTGCTCGACAGCACCCGCAGCGGCCTGCTGACCGACGCCGGGCCGACCCCCGAAGCCCGCGCGCTGCTCGGCGAGCGGGCCTCGGCGGTGCACCGCGCGATAGCCCGGCTGGAGCCGAGCCAGCGGGTGCCGCTGGTGCTGCGCGAGCTGGAGGGCCTGTCCTACGAGGAGGTGGCGACCGTGCTCGACGTCAGCGTCTCGGTATTGCACAAGCGGCTGCACCGGGCAAGGGTGACCCTGCTCGCCACCTTGAAGGAGCTGCTGTGACTGAGCCCGCGAACGAACCGACGACAGTGCGCGAGCGCGCGTTGCCGTGCGGGCGCACCCTGGCCGATCTCGTGGCCGTCGCCGCCGACGGGCCGGGCGCCGACCCGGTGCTGGTCGCGCACGCCGCCGACTGCCCGCACTGCGGAGCCGAACTGGCCGCGCTGCGGGCACAGTGGGACCTGGTGCGCGCCGCCGCCGCAGAACCCGTGCACACCCCGGACGGCCTGGTGTCGCGCGTGCTCGACAGCGTGCGGGGGGTGCGCGGACGCGGCGGGGAGTTCCAGCTCGACCAGGTGGGCGGCGCGCTGCTCGTCGCCGAGCGGGTGGTCGTGCTGCTGGCCCGGTCGGCGGCCGCCGACCTGCTCGCGGGGCACGGCGGCGGACACCTGCGCTCGGTGCGCGCGGCGGGCGACACTGTCGACATAGGACTCGCGGTGCGCTTCGGCACGCCGATCCAGCCGCTGGCCGAACTGGTCCGCGCGCACGTGTCGGCCTGGCTGCGCGAGCACTTAGGCACCTCGGTCCCCGCCGTGACCGTCGACGTCGTCGACGTGATCTATCCCGTGTGACCTATCCCCCATCCGGGTGACCTTGCGAGAGATCCCGACCCGCCGGGGCATCTGACCTCATGTGGCGACCGAGACCGAACCGCTCGGCGCCCGTTCCAGCGAAAGGAGCTGCCAGTCATGGCACCCACCAGCCCCACCAAGTCCGAATTGGACACCCGCTCCGGCGCGGTCCCCGCGCGACTGGCCGACGAGCAGTCGCAGGGCAAGACCACCATCGCCTCGAACGTGGTGCAGAAGATCGCGGGCATGGCGGCCCGCGAGGTGTCCGGCGTGTACGCGATGGGCGGCGGGGTGTCCCGCGCGTTCGGCGCGATCCGCGAGCGCATCCCGGGCGCGGGCACCGTGTCCACCTCGGGGGTGTCGGTCGAGGTGGGCGAGAAGCAGGCCGCCATCGACCTCGACGTGGTCGTCGAGTACGGCGCGGGCATCGTGGAGCTCTCGCGCGCGGTGCGCCGCAACGTGATCACCGCGGTGGAGCGGATGACCGGCCTTGAGGTCATCGAGGTCAACATCGCCGTCAACGACATCCACCTGCCCGCGGACGACGACGGTGCCGAAGCGGCGCCCGCCCAGTCCCGAGTGGAGTGACCGGCCATGACTCCGACGACCCGCCCACCGGACCCCGGTGACCTCGCCGACCTCGTCGGCGCGGCGGTACTCGACCATCCCGCGGTGGTGCGGTTGGACGGCGGCGCCTTCGGCACCGTGGCCACGCACCTGCCCGGCAGGCGGGTCGTCGGCGTCCACCTGGGCGTGCCGGCCGACGACGGGCGGGTCGACGCGGTGGAGGTCGCCGTGGTGCTCGCGTTCGGCGCGCCCATCCCGGACGTGATCGGCCAGCTTCGCGCACGGATTCGGGGGGTGACCGGGCCAGTCCCGGTCGACGTGCACGTGAGCGACGTGGTTCTGCCGTGACCAAGAGGCCCGATCGGGCGGCGTACCGCGATTTCGTCCGCCGGGCCCACCCGGACCGCGGCGGCGACCACGACGAGTTCGTCGCCGGGCTCGCCGCGCTGGCGGCCGACGCCAGATACGACGCCCCGGTGGTGGGCGGCGACCCGCCACGAGGGGTGCGGGCCGTCGCCACCCGGCTGCGTCGCTGGCACGACCGGCGGTTCCGCAAACCCAGGGTCGAGTAGCCCTGGATGTCTACAAGAGACAGTCTAAGAGAGACAGTCCATACCAGACTCATCGGCGCTGAGGAGCCACCGAAGATGAACGCAACCCAGACCGGCATCATCGCTGGTCTCGTGCTCGGTCTCGCGGCGACACAGGGCTTTCTCGCCTTCGTGATCACCCTGGCCATCGGCTTCGTCGGCCTGGTGGTCGGCCGGGTCATCGACGGCGAGCTGGACCTGTCCGACGTCTTCGGCGGCCGAGGCAAAGACCAGTGACCGAGCAGGCCGTGCGCCCGCCCGCGGCCCCGGAGGACCGCGGCGGGCTCCGCATCGACCCGGTGGTGGTGCGCAAGGTCGCCCAGCGCGCGGCCGACGAGACGCCGGGAACCACCGCGGTGCAACGGAAACTGGCCGGCCTGGGCATCGGCTCCCAGGGTTCGACCGCGACGGTGACCGGCGACGGCGACCACGTGGAGCTGCGCATCGATCTGGCGCTGCACTACCCGGCGGCGGTGCGCGAGGTCGTCGCCGACGTCCGCGCCCGGGTGACCGAGGCCGTCGAGCGGATCACCGCGTACCGGGTGCGCGGCGTCGACGTCACCGTTTCCGCGCTGCGGCCGGAAATTCGCCCCCGAGTGGAGTGACCAGTGCGTGTTCTCGTGAGATTCCTGAGCTGTCTGCTGGGCCTCGTGCTGGCCGCGGCCGGGGCGCTGCTGGCCCTGGAGGTCGGCTGGGCCTGGGCGCGGCCGACCGACGCCCCGCTGCTGGTGCCGTGGCCCGACTGGCGCGACCGACTGGCCGAGGTGACCTGGCAAAACGCCGATGTGCGGCTCGTCGCGGGCATCGTGGCGGGCGCGGGCCTGGTGCTGCTGCTGATCGCCGCCACCGCGCGGCACAAGGACATCGTCCTGCTCGACCCCGCGTCCGGCGTCACCGTGCGCACCTCGCCCCGCTCGCTCGCCCGGATCGTCGGGGTGCGGGTGCGGGCCGAGGACAACGTGGTGAGCGCGTCGGTCACCGCCACCGCCAAGCGCGTCCGCGTCCGGGCGGTCAGCAGGCTGGAGTCCGAGGCGCAACTGCGCCCCCGGCTGCTCGACGTCGTCCGCACGACCCTCGCCGACCTGCCGCTGGCCCGCCGGCCCAAGGTCAGCGTCGTCGTCGACTCCCCCAGGGACCGCCAATGAAATCGCCTTCCGTCGCCGCGCTCGCCCGGTCCCACCGCGCCGAGCGGGTACTCACCACCGGCGTGGGGCTGCTCGCGCTGCTGGCGGGCGGCGCGGCGCTGGCCGTCGGCCAGGGCTGGCTGGGCACGTTCCGCGCCCGGCGCGCGGTGCTCGACCCGATCGCGGTCGACACGCTGGTCGACTGGCAGCTCGCCGCCCGGATCACCGCGGTCGCCCTGGGCGTGTTGCTGCTGGTCACCGGGGTCATGCTGGCCCTGCGGACGCTGCGGCCGGAGCGGCACCCCGACCTCGCGCTGGACCGCACGGTCGGCAAGGGCCTGCTGGTCACCGCGGGCGCCATCGCCGACGCCATCGCGGTCGACGCCGAGCAGGTCGACGGTGTCAGCCGGGCGCGCGCCACCGTCGTCGGCGACCCGGAGACCCCCGCGCTGCGGCTGAACCTGTGGCTGCGCGAGGGCACCCGCGTGCGGGACGTCTGGCAGGAACTCGACGGAACCGTGATGCGCCGCGCCCGCGAGTCGCTCGGGGTCGACTCGCTGCCCACGGCGGTCCGGCTCGAACTCGGCGCGGCGGAGCGGCAACGGGTGCGCTGAGCGGGCAGGATGGTGGTGTGCTGCCGCTGACACCGCCGGTCCAACCGATGCTGGCCAAGCCCGCCAAGTCCATTCCGAACGGGGCGGGCCTGGTGTTCGAGCCCAAGTGGGACGGCTTCCGCTGCCTGGTCTTCCGCGACGGCGACGACGTGGTTCTCCAGTCGCGGTCGGGCAAACCGCTCAACCGGTACTTCCCCGAAGCCGCGACCGCCCTGCTCGCCGCGCTGCCCGACCGCGTGGTGCTCGACGGCGAGCTGGTCGTCGACGTCGACGGCAGGCTCGACTTCGACCGGCTCGCCGAGCGTATCCACCCGGCGGCGAGCCGGGTCACCCTGCTCGCCGAGCAGACACCGTCCCGGTTCATCGCCTTCGACGTCCTCGCCCTCGGCGACGACCTGCTGCTGGAGACCCCCGGCGGACGGCGGCGCGAGCTGCTGGAGGGCCTGCTCACGGTCACCGACACGGTGCACCTCACGCCCGCCACGACCGACGCCGACCTGGCCCGGCAGTGGTTCACGATCTTCGAGGGCGCTGGCCTGGACGGCGTGATGGGCAAGCCCGCCGACGGCCCGTACACGCCGAACAAGCGGACCATGCTCAAGTTCAAGCACTCCCGCACCGCCGACTGCGTGGTGGCGGGCCTGCGCTGGCACAAGGACACCGTGCCCGGCGAGGCCGTCGGCTCGCTGATGCTCGGCCTCTACGACGACTCCGGCGGCCTCAACCACGTCGGCGTCGTCGGGTCGTTCCCGGTGGCGCGCAGGCGTGAGCTGGCCGTGGAGTTGGCCGAGCTGATGCCGGGCGGCGAGGACGGCCACCCGTGGCTCGCGGACGACCCGGGCGAGGGCACCCGGCTGCCGGGCGCGATCAGCCGGTGGCGCACGACCGAGCAGCCCTGGGTGCCGCTGCGGCTGGAGCGCGTGGTCGAGGTGTCCTACGAGCACACCGAGGGCGGCTACCCGAGCCGGTTCCGGCACACCGCGCAGTTCCAGCGCTGGCGCCCGGACCGCGAGCCCGCGTCGTGCACGTACGAGCAACTCGAAGAGCCCGCCCGCTACGACCTGGCCTCAGTCCTGCGCGGCGACGTCCGCGCCCGCTAGCCGCACCGTCCACAAAGCACTGTCCATAAAGTACTGTCCACAGTTACACCTCGGGCCGGGCGGTGCGGGTGGCGCCCGCCGAGGCCACGACGACGCACGCGACAGCCACCCATTGCAGTGGCCGCAACACCTCGCCGAGAACGATGAGGCCCGCCAGTGCGGCGACAGCCGGTTCGATACTCATCAGCACGCCGAACACCCGCGGCGGCATCCGCCGAAGCGCCTCCAACTCGAACGAGTACGGGATCACCGACGACATCAGCGCCACACCGAGGCCGATGAGCAGCACGGTCGGCGAGAGCAGCGCGCTGCCCGCGTCCGCGATGCCGATCGGCGCCGCGATGACGCCCGCGACGACCATCGCCAGCGCCAGACCGGAGCCGTCGGCGCTGTGGCTGCCGAGCGCGGCGCCCAGCAGGATGTACGCCGCCCAGCAGGCGCCCGCGGCCACCGCGAACAGCAGACCGACGAGCGAGAGGTCGCCGCCGCCGCGAGCGAGCAGCACCACGCCCGCCGCCGCGAGCAGCGCCCACAGTCCGTCGAGCCAGCGGCGGGAACCCGCGATCGCGACGGCGAGCGGACCGAGGAACTCGGCCGTCACCGCGATGCCGAGCGGGATGCGCTCCAGCGCCAGATAGAAGAAGAAGTTCATGGCCGCGAGGACCACGCCGTAGCCGAGCATGACCGGCAGCGCCCGCCGGTCGATCCGAATCGACGGACGCCAGATCAGCACCAGCACCAGCGCGGCGAACACCAGCCGCAGCGCGAACACGCCCATCGAACCGGCGACGGCGAACAACTGCTTGGCCAGCACCGCGCCGACCTGGATACTGACGATCCCGACGAGCACCTGCGAGGTGGGCGGGAAGGCACCGACCACCCGCGACACCGGCGAACGCACCACGACAACCCCCTCCACCGACTCGTGGATTCATCCTATGTCTGACCGGATGGGCTGCTCACGGCGGTCACACCTGCCGGATGGCAGGCTCAGCCGTGATCATCTGGACGAGGAGGGCGACGCAGGCGTGAGGGTCGGACGCGGGATCTGGCTACTGCCGGTCGCGCTGCTCGCCGCGTGCACCGCGGGTCCGTCCGCGCGCCCGGTCATCGTGGTCAACGACGGCGACGGCGGTAGCCCGCCGACGACGGCCAGCAGCGGCCCGGCGCCGGTCCCGGAACTGGGCGAGCCCAAGGACGCCTCCGTCCGCTGGACCGGCTGCGGCCCCGAGGTCCGCGACCGGCTCGACAAGCTCGCCCCGCCCGCCACCCTCAAGATCGACTGCGGCCGGGTCAACGGTGTGCTCGATTCCCCTTACGCCCCAGGCAAAGGCACCGTCCGAATGCAGGTGCTGCGGGCGGGCTCCGGGCCCATCCCGATCGTGGTGGTCAACGACGTCGACGGCCTGCCCGGCTCGCTCTACGCCGTCCGGCTCGCCGCGAGTCTGCCGCCGGAGTTCCTCACCCGGTTCTCCCTCGTCGGCGTCGACCGCCGGGGCACGGGCAACAGCGACGCCGTGCGGTGTGTGCCGGAGGAGGTGCGCGCCGCGATCGTCGACGCCGACCCGCGCGAACTCGACGTCGAGGGCTGGGTCGACCAGGCGCGTACCGCGGGCCAGCAGTGCTCCATCGCGCTGGAGACCCGACTGCCCGCGCTGGACACCTGGCGCACGGCGGCGGACATGGAGTCGATCCGCGACGCGCTGGGCATGCCGCGGCTGCACGCCATCGGCCACGGCGAGGGCTCGCGGGTGCTGTCGGTGTTCGCCGAGCGCTTCCCGGACAGCGTCGGCCGCATGGTCCTCGACGGACTCCCCGACCCGACCCAGGACGCGATCGTGGCCCTGGAGGGCGTCGCGGCCGGGGCCGACGCCACTTTCGGCGCCTTCGCCGCCGACTGCGGCGCGCGCGGCTGCGAACTGGGCGCGGGCGCGCGGCAGGCCCTGTCGGAGGTTCTGGCCGTCGCCGTCACCGCCCCCCTGGTCACCGCCGACGACGTGGAACTCAACGTGGGCGTCGTGCTGCGCGCGGTGCTCGCGGGCCTGAGCGACCGGCAGTCCTGGCCCGCGCTGTCCAAGGCCATCGCGGACGCGCGCAGCGGCGTGCCGGACGGGCTGGCCGCGTTCGCCGTCACGACGGTCCGGGAGACCGACGACCTGCCCGCCACCTTCGACGCCACCCTGGTGACCAGGTGCAACGACACCAAGTCCCGCCTGTCCACCGAACAGCTCACCGGGTCGGCGAAGGACTGGACCGCCCGGTTCCCGGTATTCGGCGGCCTGTTCGCGCAGTGGCTCGCGGTGTGCAGCCCGTGGCCGGTGCCGTCGCAACCCTTACCGATGCCGACAGCGGTCGGCGCGCCGCCGATCGTGGTGCTGGGCACGGCGACCGACCCGGTGACGCCGCTGGAGGGCACCACGCGCGCGGCGCAACAGCTCGCCTCGGGGGCGTTGGTGTCGTGGCAGGGCGCGGGCCACGGCGCACTCGGCGTGTCGCCGTGCGCCACGGACGCGGCCCGCGCGTTCCTGATAGACGGCAAAGTCCCCCGAGACGGCACCGTCTGCCCGCCCTGACCAGTGGTGTCCTGAAGCTGCCTCGCTCCGCCCCAGGACCATTGCGCCGCCTACCGTCTGGCCGGTTCGGACGGCTACCCGACGGGGGCTCGCATGAACTTCTGGGGCGTCGCGGCCGTGATCGTGTCGGTGGCGGCGATCGTCGTGGTGCTGGTGATCAGGAAACGCGCGCTCGGCCGTACCTGTGTGGGCTGCGGCGGCGCCACCACCGAGACCGACGTCGGGCCGATGCTGGAGCGACTCCTGCAGAAGTTCGGCGCCGACTCGCACCCCAGCGCGTCCGAGCTGAACGCGATGGTGGAGATGGCCAGCATCGTCGCGACCACCGGCGCGTGGCAGTGCGACCGCTGCCACCGCCTCCTGTGCAACGCCTGCCTCATCGACATGATCACGGCGACCGGCCCTCTCGCACCCCACGCCCACTGCGGCGACGTGTTCCGCCCGCCACGTCCGTGATCTCAGCCCAAGTCGCGCAAGGCCCGCTGGGCCGCGTCCAACTCGGCCTTCAACTGCTCGACCCGCTGCTCCTGGCGCACCCGGGCCGCCGCCAACGCGACCCCGATCGCCTCGCCGACCGCGGGCGGCAGGACGCGGGCCGCCTTGGCCACGTCGCCCGCGGGCACCGGGGTCCACCGCACGGTGCGCTTCTTGCCCGCCAACACGTCCACCGTCCACTCCCCCTCGACCGTCGAGTGCAGCGTCACGGTGATCTCCACCGGCTTGGGCGCACGGCTCGGGGTAGTTCGCACCGGCGCGGGCGCGCCCGGCTCCAGCCCGGCCACCACCGCCGGCTCGACCACCGCGGCAGGCGCGGGCGCGGGCCGCACCGGCTTGGGTTTCGGCGCGGGCCGGACCGCGGTCAACTCCGCCGGGGAGAAGGAAAGCACGTCCCTGGACCCAGTGGCGCGCACCTGGATGTAGTCGCCCTCCGCGGGCTCGGCGAACGCCACCACCTTGGCGGACTGCCCCGCGGTGACGCCTACCGCGGCCGCGGTGAACCACACCGGCGTCGGCTTGCCCGCGGCCAGATCCGCCCGCAGCCGGTCGATGTCCTCGGCCGACAGCGAGGCCGCCTTCGCCATGGTGCTCCCCTCGATCATCGGACTCCGGGCCATAGTGTGCCGCGTGAGTGTGCCGCGTGGGTCCGACAGTTCCGTTCGGAGGTGTTCGACACCGTCTGTCCACACAGGACCAGGGGCGCGGTGTCAGTCCTCGCGCAGGCGGTACTCGCAGCCGTACTCGACGGCGTAGTGCAGGTCGTAGTGGTGCACGATCTTGGGGCCACCGTGCAGATGCACGTGCGTCACCGTCGACCGCGGCTGCTCAGGCAGCGCGTCGAGCGTGTCGACCCGGCCGTCGAGGGGGCCACCGACATAGCGCACAAGGTACGAGCCCGGCATGGTGATCCCCTTCCGTCCCCCGCATTGTAAATGCCGGGGACGACATTTCCCGGGGCTCAGCGCCGTTCGACCATCACAGATCGCGCGCCGTCGCCGCGCCTGCCTTGGTCACGATCGGCTCCGACGCCGCGAAGTCGTCGCCGCCGGGCGGGGAGGAGCGGACGGTGTGCAGGAAGATCACCCGTCCGTCCTGGCAGGTCACCCGCAGGTCCCGCACGGCTCGTCCACCTGGTAGTACTCGACCTTCACGATGTCAGGATGGCCGCTGCCCGCCAGCAGGTCCCGCAGGTACTCGACGAATCGGTCGCGCCGCATCTAGAGCACCCCTTCCGGCAGGTGGTAGGCCGGGTGCGGCGGCACTCCCGGCCCGTCGACCTCGCGCACCATGACCGTGCACTTGGCGCCGCTGGCGAACTCCACGCGCAGCCGGTTGTGGCCCTGGTCGAGGCGGTCCACGGCCACGATCTCAGGGTGGTCCCGACTCACCAGGTCGAACAACAGCTCGTCCAGTTCCCGAATTCGCACACCGCCATCATGCCCGTTCGCGAGGGTTTGGGGCGCCACAGCAGGACGCGTCAGCCAATCGTGCGGTTACCCGCGGTCACCTCAGGTGTCGTCGCGGGCTTTGGAGGGTTGGACGCGTTTGGGTTCGCCGGGCATTTTCGGGTAGTCGGGGGGATAGGGCAGGTCGCCCTGGTCGGCGTCGCGGTCGGCGAGGTCGATCAGCGGCTGCAGCGAGAACCGCTGCCGGTCGACCCCCGCGTGCAGATCACCCACCTCCGCGAACCGAGCGGGCATCGTCAGCACGGAGAAGTCCTCTGGACGCACCCGCCCCAACTCGTCCCACGTCACCGGCGCCGAGACCAGCGCGCGCGGCGTCGGGCGCACGGAGTACGCCGAGGCGATGGTCCGGTCGCGGGCCATCTGGTTGTAGTCGATGAAGACGCGGGCGCCGCGTTCCTCCTTCCACCAGTTCACGGTGACCTGGTCCGGCAGCCGCCGTTCGACCTCGCGGCCGAGGGCGATCAGCGCGCGGCGGACCTCGGTGAAGGTCCAGCGCGGCTCGATCGGCACATACAGGTGGACGCCGCGGCCGCCGGAGGTCTTCGGGAACGCCGCCATCCCGTACCCGTCCAGCAACTCCCGAACCTCGTACGCGACCCGCACCGCGTCGTCGAAGTCGGTGCCGGGCTGGGGGTCCAGGTCGATCCGAAGCTGGTCGGGGTGATCCACATTCGCGCGGCGGACGGGCCACGGGTGGAACGTCAGGGTGCCCAGGTTGGCCGCCCACGCCACCACCGCCAACTCCGTCGGGCACACCTCGTCCGCGTAGCGGCCGCTGGGGAAGGTGATGCGCGCGGTCTCGACGTAGTCGGGCGCGCCCTTGGGGACGCGCTTCTGATAGAACGCGTCACCCCGGTGCTCGGCGCGGGCGGCGATCTTCGCACCCTCGACCACCCCGCCGGGCCAGCGCTCCAGCGTCGTCGGACGCTCGCGCAGCGCGCCGAGGATTCCCTCGCCCACCGCGAGGAAGTACTCGACGATCTGGCGTTTGGTCACCCCGAGATCCGCGAAGTAGGGCTTGTCCGGGTTGGACACTCGCACGGACCGGGTGCCGACGCTGAACTCCAGGGACTCCGCCACGCGGGCCAGCCTACGACCGACACGGACACGAGTGCGGCCCCGGTAGCGTACGGCGGGTCAGCCAACGCCAGACCTTGCGAGGAAACCGACCGGTGAAGATGGACAACAGCCCCGCCCGGGGCACCCGTGACCTGCTGCCCGCGACCGTCGCCGGGCGCGACCACGTCCTGGCCCGGATCACCGAGGTCTACCACCGCTTCGGGTACCAGCGCATCGAGACCCCGGCCCTGGAGGACATCGGGCGGCTGACCGGCGGGCAGGGCGGCGAGAACGAGAAGCTGATCTACCGGGTGCTGCGCCGCGGCCTGGACGAGACCGTCGCGGCCGACACCCCCGTGGCCGACCTGGTCGACCTGGGCCTGCGCTACGACCTCACCGTCCCGCTGACCCGCTTCTACGGCAACAACCAGGCGAGCCTGCCGCAGCCGTTCCGGTCGCTGCAGTTCGGCCCGGTGTGGCGGGCCGAGCGGCCGCAGAAGGGCCGCTACCGGCAGTTCTACCAGTGCGACATCGACATGCTCGGCGAGGAGAGCGTGCTGGCCGAGGTCGAGCTGATCGAGGCGACGACGGAGGCGCTGGCCGCCGCCGGGCTCGACGGCACCACCGTCCGGGTATCCGACCGCCGGTTCCTCTCGGCCCTGGCGCAGGGCGCGGGCCTGCCAGAGGACGCGTGGACCGGGCTGTTCATCACCCTCGACAAGCTCGACAAGATCGGCTGGGCCGGCGTGCGGGCCGAACTGCCCGCGCGCGGCCTGGACACCGCCCAGATCGATCGCCTGCAGGACAGCATCACCAGCCTGCAGGGCATCGACCCGGCCACCCTCGGCGACCAGCTCGCCGAGGCCGTGCCGGGGCTGGCCGACGAGGTAGTGGCCGATCTGGCCGCCACCGCCGACGCGCTGCGGGCGCTGGCCGGGCACCGCGCGCTGAGCTGGGAGTTCGACCCGACGCTGGTGCGGGGCATGGGCTACTACACCGGTCAGGTCTTCGAGGTGGTGCACCCGTCGTCGGCCGGGTCGGTCGCGGGCGGCGGGCGCTACGACCGGCTCATCGGCCGCTCGCTCGGCCGCGACGTGCCCGCCTGCGGGTTCTCGATCGGCTTCGAACGCATCGTCGACCTGCTCGACAGCGCACCGCGCGAGCCAGCGGTGGCGGTGCTCTACGAGGCCAACGTCCCGCTGCCCACCGTCACCGGCACCGCCCGCGAGCTGCGCGCGCAGGGCCGCCGAGTGTCCCCGATCCGCAGGCGCGGCAAGGTCGGCGCCCAGCTCGGGCGGCTCGCGGACTGGGGCTTCACCTCAGTCGTGCACCTGCGCGCCGAGCAGTCCGACGCGCCGGAAGAGCGGCCCCTGACAGGGAAGTAGGTCGTGTCCCACGGGGACACGGCCTATACGCCGCCGGGGGGCGGCAGGCTACCGTGGTGCCATGGTCGCGACAGGCACCCACGGGGCGTCCGACGACGACTCGCGCCCGCGACCGGGCGCCGAGTCGCCGAACCGGTTCACCGAAGACCTGATCGGACTCGACCCGGACGACCCGGAGGTCCGGGAGTTCGCCGAGCACCTCGACCGGGTCGAACGGGTCCGGCCGGGCTACACCGTCGAGGGCTACCTGGGCGGCGTGACCGACTTCGCCGAGTCCGCCAACCGGCTCGGCGGGCACCACCGGCTCACCGCGGGCATCGTCGTGACGCTGATCCTGCTCGGCGTCCTCGTGGCCGCCTGGGACGCCGTGGTGTTCATCTTCACCACGCTGCTCGGCTGAGCGCGGGCCGCCCGCGGCCCCGACAGGTAGCGTGATGAGCATGAAATCCGGCAGGAAACCCGTACTGGGCGCCACCCCCAGGGTGGTCAAGTCCGAGCAGGAATGGCGGGCGCGGCTCGACGCGCGCGAGTTCGCCGTGCTCCGCGAGGCGGGCACCGAGCCCGCGTGGACCGGCGAGTACACCGACACCAAGACCACCGGCGTCTACCAGTGCCGGGCGTGCGGCGCGGAGCTGTTCCGCAGCGACACGAAGTTCGAGTCGCACTGCGGGTGGCCCTCGTTCTTCTCGCCGCTGGCGGGCGAGAGCATCGTGCTGCGCGAGGACCGCGCGATGGGCATGGTGCGCACGGAGGTGCTCTGCGCGAGCTGCCACAGCCACCTGGGCCACGTGTTCGAGGGCGAGGGCTACCCCACGCCGACCGACCAGCGTTACTGCATAAACTCCATCTCGCTACGGCTCGTGTCCGACGAGGGCGACGCAACCTCAACTCCCGATCAAGAAGCCTAAATCCTGCCCCCAGGTTCCCTAAGTCTTGCTCAAACTCACTTGTGCGGGAAGTCACAGAACCTCGACCATGGAGTCCTCGACATTCCGTCGAAGAGAGGACCGACGATTGCCGCAGCCTTGCGCATTCCGTTGGCAGGCCACGGAAATCGTCCTTCAGCTCGGGTAGGGGGCAGTAATGAACGAGCCGTGGGGAATTTCGGGCCCGGATTTTCTGAAAGTCTATTTCGTCGCATTCGCATTCGCCTTGTTGTTCGCGTTGGCGATGCGGATCCTGGCCCGCGCGGGGGGCGGGGACGCGCACCCGCCGCGGCACGACCAGCTCACCCTCGACGAGTTGGCCTACCTGGCGGGCGGCGCCCAGCGCGTCGTGGAGACCGCAGTCGCCCGGCTGGTGGACGCCGGGAAGCTGCGGCCGAGCCGGAGCGGGAGCGTCCAGGCGGTGCACGGGGCCACCGCCAACTACCCCATCGATCGGGCGGTCCTGGCGGACGCCCAGCGGTACGGCCACCGCACGCTCACCCTTCTCGTCGACCGGGTAGGTCAGGACGCCGCCGTGCGCGGCATCGGCGCGGGCCTGGCAGGCAAGGGGTTGCTGGTCGACAAGGGCACGGCCCGGGCACGGCTCTCCGCCGTGCCCGTGGCTGTCCTCTTCGTGGTGGGTGTCGCACGGTGGGCGAACGGGCTGTCCGAGGGGCGTTCGATCGGCTGGCTGACGCTGGCCCTGGTGGTGACGGCGGTGGTGGGGATCGCGCTGTACCGCAGGCCGGTGGCGGCGCGGACCTTCACGGGCGACCGGGTGTTCCGGCAGGCCCGGCGCGGGCGGGGATCGTTGCCGGGGCCGTCCACGAACGGCGCCGACTACGCGCTGCTCGGCGGCGGCGCGGCGATGATGGTCGTCTTCGGCGGTCTGGCCGCGCACCCCGACGTCGAACTCGCGGCGATGGAGGCGCACCGCGCCTCGGCCGCGGGCTCAAGTTCGTCGAGCTCGTCCTGCGGCGGCAGCTCGTCGTCGTGCAGCAGTGGCGGCGGCAGCAGTTGCGGCGGCGGTGGCGGCGGCTGCGGCGGCTGAGCGGAACGGGGATGGGCGTGCGGGAACTCGGGGTGGGGATCGGCTGGCGGTCGGAGATCGACCTGACGGTCGAGCGGATGCCCGGGATCGACTTCGTGGAGGTCGTGGCGGAGAACCTGCACCGCGACCACCTGCCGGAGTCGCTGCGGGTGCTGCGGTCCCGGGGCACCCCCGTGCTCCCGCACGCCGTGTCGCTGTCCCTCGGCGGTGCCGACCCGGTCGACGGCGCCCGGGTCGAGCACCTCGCCGCGGTGGCCGACCTGCTCGACGCGCCGCTGGTCAGCGACCACATCTGCTTCGTGCGCGCGGGCGGACTGGACTCCGGCCACCTGATGCCGGTGCCGCGCACCCGCGACGCGCTGGAGGTGCTGGTGGCCAACGTGCGCACCGCCCAGTCCGGGCTCGGGGTGCCGCTGGCGCTGGAGAACATCGCGGTGCTGCTGCGGTGGCCGGACACAGAGCTGACCGAGGCGCAGTTCCTCACCGACCTGGTGGAGCGCACCGGGTGCCTGCTGCTGGTCGACGTGGCCAACCTATGGGCCAACGCGCGCAACCTCGGCGAGGATCCGCTGGAACTGCTCGACGCGCTGCCGCTGGACCGGATCGCGTACGTGCACGTCGCGGGCGGCGTCACGGTCGACGGGGTGTACCACGACACGCACGCGCACCCGGTGCCCGACGAGGTGCTGGGCGTGCTGGGCGAGCTGTGCGCGCGGACACGGCCGCCGGGTGTCCTTTTGGAACGCGACGACAACTACCCGTCCGACGCGGAGTTGGTGTCCGAACTGGACGCGATCCGGGCCGTGCTGGCGACCGCGCCGTGACCGGCCCACAGCGGGAGCGGCTGGCGGCCGCGCAGGCCGACCTGCTGCGCGCGCTGCTGGCCGACGGGCAGCCGCCACCGGGGTTCGACCAGAACGCGCTGCGAACCGAGGCCGCGGCGCTGCTGGCCAAGCGGCGCCGCGTCGCCGCGCAGCTCGCCCCCGACCTGGCGGGCGAGCTGGGCAAGCGGTTCGGCCCGCTGTTCGACGAGTACGCGCGCGCCCACCCGCGCCGCGACGGATCGCGGGCGCGGGAGGACGCGGCGGCATTCGACCGCTGGCTGGCCGACCGGGGCGAACGCACCCCGGCCAAGCCGCGCTGGTGGCGGCTCAGCTCCCGGCGGGCGCGGTGATCATCTTGAACACGGCACCCTGGTCGTCGGTGAAGGTGCCCATCCGACCGAACGGGGTGTCCTCGGGGGTGTCCACCACGCTGCCGCCGAGTTCGACCACCTTGGCCGCGGCGGCGTCGACGTCGTCGACATTGAAGTAGACGGACCAGGACGCGGCCGAGCCGCCGTCCACCCCGCCCATGCCGCCGACCGAGTCCTCGCCTTCGGCGAGGCTGATGGTGACATAGCTGAGCGGGCCGCCGACCTCCTCGTAGACGTAGTCGAAAGCCTTGCGGTAGAACGCTTTGGCGCCGTCGAGGTCGCCGCTCATGTGCTCGTTCCAGGTGAGCGCGCCGTGCTCGTTGGCGAGCTGGACGCCGTGGTGGGTGCCCGCCTGCCACAGCCCGAACGTCGCGCCCGTCGAGTCGGCGGCGATGACCATGCGGCCGAAGTCCAGGACGTCCATGACCTCCACCAGCACCTGGCCGCCCGCGTCCTTGATCCGCTCGACGCCCGCGTCGGCGTCCGAAGTGGACAGATAGGTGGTCCACGTCGACTGCTGCGCCTCGTCCTGCAGCGGGCCCATGCCCGCGACGCGCTTGTCGCCGACGAAACAGTTCGCGTAGCCCCCGACCTCGGGACCGCCCACCTCGACCTTCCAGCCGAAGAGGCCCGAGTAGAACGCGCTCGCCCGCTCGACGTCGGTGCCGAGGTCGACCCAGCAGGGTGTCCCCGCGGGCCAGGGGCTGTTTCGAGTGACCATGGTGCGACCTTTCCAGAGGTGACGTGTTGCCCTGAACGGGGTGAACGCTAACGCTCAACGGCGGAGGCGACCCTCACGATTCGGGTGTCAATCGGGTGAATCGTGACTGCCTTCGCGGCACTTCGAGAAGATCGTTGACGAGAAGTCGGACAAACAGCACCCCGTCCTCACCACCACGACGGCGGATCGCCACCAGGCACCCGCGGCCCATGGGCCCACCGCGGCGGCGCCCCCGGCAGCGTCCCCGGAACGCGCACGTGCCGGATCGTCCCAAAAGCACTGTCCATTTCAGACAGATAGCTGGCCACAGAACCCTTGTGCTCAAAGGACTCCACCCGACCCAGCCCGCTGAGCCAGTGCGCTGTTCGGCCAGGCCTGCGCGGGCAACGGCACCGGCCGACCCACCCCGCCCTCGTCGGCGATCCCACACGCCAACTGCACCAGGCTGTCGAACCCGCGCCGGGCCCGCCACGGTCCACTGTGGCCATACGCGGACAGGCTGACCAGAATCACCCCCGGCGGCAGATCAGCAGGGCCGAACCCTTTGGTGGACAACGAATCCGGCCGGTAGGACTGCACCAGCACATCGGCGTCCGCGAGCAGCCCGCGCAGTGCCTCCCGATCGCCGGGGACGCGCAGATCCAGGTGGCACGAGCGCTTGCCGAACCCGGTGTCGATCACCAGCGGCCGCACGGTGGGCAGGTGCGCGGCCCCCACGTGCAGCACGTCCGCGCCGTGCGCGGCCAACGTCCGCCCGCACACCGGACCCGCGATCACATGCGTCAGATCGAGCACCCGCACCCCGGCCAACGGCCGATCGGCGGCGGGCAGCGGACGCGGCGGACCGTCGCCCACGCGCTCCACCGACACCAGCGGCTCGGCGGCCACCGCGACCCCCTGCGGATGCGCCCGCCACTGCCCCGCCGACCGCATGGCCGCCGCCGCACCACCCGCGGCGAGCACCGCCTCCTCCACCGAGACAGCGGGCCGACGCGCGACCTCGGCCGCCACGTCGTCGCCGAGAACGGACCGGACGGCGGCCTCGTGGTGCGGGTAGTTGCAGTGCAGCTTGACCCAGCCGTCCGCCGCCCGGTAGTCCCCGGACAGCGGAGCCCAGACCTCGCCGGGCGACGCGCCGTCGACCAGCAGGTGGCGTTCGCCGCGGAACGCCTCGGCGGCGTGCCGGATGTCGACCGACACCGGGCCGGGCTCGGTTCCACGCCGCCGCGACAACTCCGCCGCCGCCGTGGTCACCTGGGCGACGCACTGCGCCGCCAGGTGCGCCACCCGGAACGGCCCGGCGACCACCCGCTCGTCGCCGATGAACACCGTCACGGCAGGTTCGCGACCAACTCGGCGGCGGGCACCCGGGTGCCGGTGTAGAACGGGATCTCCTCGCGCACGTGCCGCCGCGCCTCGGTGCCGCGCAGGTGGCGCATCAGGTCGACGATCCGGTGCAGCTCGTCGGCCTCGAAGGCGAGGATCCACTCGTAGTCGCCGAGTGCGAACGACGACACCGTGTTGGCGCGCACGTCCGGGTAGTCGCGGGCCTCCTTGCCGTGGTCGGCGAGCATCTTGCGGCGCTCGTCGTCGGGCAGCAGGTACCAGTCGTAGGACCGGACGAACGGGTAGACGCAGACATACTTGCGCGCGTCCTCTCCCGCGAGGAACGCGGGAACGTGGCTGCGGTTGAACTCCGCGGGCCGGTGCAGCGCGACCTGGCTCCACACCGGAACCGACGCCCGGCCGAGCGCGGTGCGCCGGAAACCGGTGTAGGCGGCCTGCACCTGCTCGATCTCCTCGGCGTGCCACCAGATCATGTAGTCGGCGTCGGCCCGCAGGCCCGCGACGTCGTACACGCCGCGCACCACGACGCCCTTGCCTGCCAGGGCATCGAGATAGCTCGCGGTCTCGGTGGCGGCGGGGCCGCGGTCGTCGGGCAGCTTGCCGGGTTCGATCCTGAAGACCGACCACATGGTGTAGCGGATGGTGTCGTTGATCTCGGCGTAATTCAGGCGGGCCATGCCGACATCGTCCCACCCTCAGCCGGTTGTGGGCGCGCGCAGGTGTGCGGCGATCCGCCGCGCGGCCGCGTCGCCCGTGCCGATGCACGCGGGGATACCGACGCCGTGCAGCGCGGCACCCGCGACGGCCAGTCCGGGCTCGGCGGCGACCGCGCGCTCGATGTCGGCGACGAGGTCGTTGTGGCCGACGGCGTACTGCGGCAACCCGCCGCCCCATCTGGTGACTGCCTGCTCGATCGGCGCCGCCGACACCCCGGCCAGCTCGGCCAGATCGGCCCGGACCAGGCGGACCAGCTCGTCGTCATCGGCGCGCAGTGCACCCGGCTCGCCGTGTCTGCCGACCGAGCCGCGCACGACGACCGCGTCCAGGTGCGCCCACTTCGTCGCCGAGAAGGTGACCGCCTTGACCGCGTACGGCGAGCCGTCGGCCCGCCGCTCCCGCGCGCCCACCAGCACGCCCGAGGTGCCCGGCAGGTCGGTGCCGGGCGGCAACGCGAGCGCCACGACGGCCATGGACGCCATCTCCACCCGCGCGTACGCCGCCGACGCGGCGGGCACCACCCCGTCGAGGAGCCTGCGCGCGGCGGGCGGCGGCACGGCGAGCACGACGGCGTCCACGTCGAGCACCGGATCGGCGGGTTCGTGTCCGGGCGCGGCGGCGCCGAGGTGCAGGCGCCAGCCGTGCGCGCGACGGGTCAGCGCCCGAACCGGCACGCCGAGCCGGAGGTCGGCGGACCGGGCCAGCGCGTCGACCAGCGTGCCGAGGCCTGAGCGCAGGGTGCCGAACACAGGCTCGGGCGGGGCGCCGGTCGCCGGCGGGACGACCGCGGCGGCGGCTTCGGTCAGCGAGGACGCGCCCGCGTCGAGCGCGGCGGCTATCGGCGGCATGGTCGCGCGTAGGCCGAGGCCGTCGACGCTGCCCGCGTAGACACCGCCGAGGAGCGGGTCGATCAGCCGGTCGGGCAGCTCGTCGCCGTAGCGGGCGCGCAGCAGCGGCCCCAGGGCCAGGTCGCCGTCGAGCCGGATGGGCGGGAGGCCGGGTTCGGCCGCGACCCGGCGCCTGCCCTCGGCGGACAGCAGCTCGGCGACGGTCTCCGGGTCGGCCGGGATGCCCAGCATGGTGCGACCCGGAATGGGTCTGGTGACACCGCCCGCGCGCACCGTGGACCGCGCGGATGTCGGATGGGTAACGCCGTCGGCGAGGCCCAGCTCGGCCACCAGGGCGGCCGCCTCGGGCCTGCGGTTGAGGTACGCCTCGGCGCCCACGTCGTAGCGGACGCCCGCCAACTCGACCGTGCGCAGCTTGCCGCCGAGCCGGTCGGACTGCTCGACCACGGTGATCACGGCGGTCGGCCCGAGCAGTGCGCGCAGCCGGTGCGCTGCGGCCAGCCCGGCGATCCCGCCGCCGACCACCGCCACCCGCACGGGGGTCACCGGCCGGGCGTCAGGCCGTGCACCAGCTCGACCACCCGGGTCAGCACCGCCGGGTCGGTCTCGGGCAGCACACCGTGGCCGAGGTTGAACACGTGCCCCCGGGCGGCGCGGCCCTCGTCCACGATCCGGGCGACCTCGCGGCGCACCACGTCGTCGCCAGCGAACAGCGCGGCCGGGTCGAGATTGCCCTGCACCACCACGTCGTCGCCGACCCGGCGGACGGCCTCGTCCAGCGGTGTCCGCCAGTCGACGCCGACGACGTCCGCGCCCGCCTCGCGCATCGCGCCGAGCAGCGCGGCCGTGCCGACGCCGAAGTGGGTGCGCGGCACGCCCGCGTCGGCCAGGCCGCCGAGCACCTTCGCCGAGTGCGGCAGGACGAACTCGCGGTAGTCCTTGAGCGACAGCGCGCCCGCCCACGAGTCGAAGAGCTGCACCGCGTCGACACCCGCGTCGATCTGCGCGCGCAGGAAGGTCAGCGCGACATCGGCGAGCCGGTCGAGCAGCGTGTGCCAGGTGGCGGGGTCGGCGTACATCAGCGCCTTGGTGCGCTCGTGGTTGCGGCTCGGACCGCCCTCGACCAGGTACGACGCGAGGGTGAACGGCGCGCCCGCGAACCCGATCAGGGGGGTCTCGCCCAGCGCGGCCGTGAGCAGCCGCACGGCCTCGGCGACCGGCTCGACCTGCTCGGCGTCCAGCACGGGCAGCCCAGCCACGCCGGCGGTCGTCCGCACGGGCGAGGCCACGACCGGGCCGGTGCCCGGCACGATGTCGAGGTCGACCCCGGCCGCCACCAGCGGCACCACGATGTCGCTGAACAGGATCGCGGCGTCCACCCCGTGCCTGCGGACCGGCTGCAGGGTGATCTCGCGGACCAGCTCAGGGTCGAAGCAGGCGGCCAGCATCGAGGTGTTCGCGCGCAGCGCGCGGTACTCCGGCAGCGAGCGCCCGGCCTGTCGCATGAACCACACCGGCACCCTGGCCGGAACGCCGCCACGCGCGGCGACGAGGAACGGGGCGTCGGGGAGATGCCTGCGGGCGGCGGTGCCGACGGCCGGGGCAGGCTGAGTCAGTTCAGTCATCGCGGCGCCATGGTCGCATACCGGTCACCGTCCCCCGGCGCAGGCCGGAATCACACTGTCGGTACGCAATCGGCGTGTCAACGCTCGGCGCGCCGCGCCCACTCACTGACTCGGGTGGTCTTACAGTTACCAGTCGTGACCGGAACGTCGACTACGCCTGAGCTGTTCACCCAGGCTGTCGAGGCGCTGAAGTCGCTGCGACCTCGACCGGAGCTGCAGCTCGCCGAGGTCCGCCCCCCACAACGGCTCGCCCCGTGGGCGTTCGCGCTCACCGCGGAGGCCACCGGACCGGCCGAGGTGCACGCCACCGGCAGACTGATCCTGCTGCACGACCCGAAGGGTCAGGACGCCTGGGGCGGCGTCCTGCGCGTGGTCGCGTACGTGCGCGCCGAACTCGACGCCGAACTGGCCGACGACCCGCTGCTGCCCAGCGTGGGGTGGTCCTGGCTCACCGACGCGCTGGCCGCGTCCGGCGCCGACTTCGCCGCCCTTGGCGGCACGGTCACCGACACGTCGTCAGCGCGCTTCGGCGACATCGCGGGCCCGGCCCGCACCGACGACCTGGAACTGCGCGCGTCGTGGACCCCGCGCACCGCCGACCTCGCCCCCCACGGCGACGCGTTCTGCGACCTGATGGCCAGCGTGGTGGGACTCCCGCCGGTCGGGGTGTCGCTGTTCAGCCAGCGCAAGGGCGACTGAGACTTTTTGTCGGTGGTCGGGTCTAGCTTCGGTGGCATGAACACGCACCTGTACGTCCTGGACACCCTCGCCGACTGGGAGCCCGGGTACCTCACCGCGGAACTGAACACCGGCCGGTTCTTCGCCGAGGCGGGGACGTCCCTGCCGGTGCGCACCGTGGGTGCCACGCGCGAGCCGGTGCGCACGATGGGCGGGCTGACGATCGTCCCCGACCTGTCGGTAGCCGAACTCGACCCGGCGTCGAGCGCCCTGCTGATCCTGCCGGGCGGCGACACCTGGGACGACCCGGCGCACCAGGCCGTGCTCGCGAAGGCTGCCGACTTCCTGGCCGCGGGCGTGCCGGTGGCGGGCATCTGCGGCGCCACGATCGCCCTCGCGAACGCGGGCCTGCTCGACGCCCGCCCGCACACCAGCAACGACCCGCACGCCTTGGCCGCCCTCGCCCCGAACTACCGCGGCGCCGACCACTATTTACCCGACCCGGCGGTCATCGGCGGCGACCTGATCACCGCGACCGGCGTCGCGCCGCTGGAGTTCGCCCGCGCCGTCCTGTCCCGCCTCGGCGTCCTCTCCCCCGCCGCCCTCGACGCGTGGTACGGGCTGAACACGACCAGGGAATCGCGGTACTACTTCGCCCTGATGGAGGCCGTACCGCAACTCACCTGACAGACGCGGACCACCTCAGCGGCGGGCATGCGGGGGGCCGGCCACACGCGACACGGCGGCCGGTGCCCGGGAAGGGCAGCGGCCGCCGTGTCGGGGATCAGCGGTCAGCGGGGGCACGCTCCTTGGTGGCGCGCGCCGAGCGGGTGCACACATCGCCGACGTCCACGGTCTGGCCGCGGTCGACGTAGACGTCGGCCAGGCCGACCAGCCTGCCGCGCTTGTCCTTGCAGGTGAGCGTGTACGGCTCCTTCGGGCCGTAGGTGGTGGGCAGCGGCGAGGCGAACTCGACCTTGAGGTTCGACCAGTCGTCCGGGGTGGCCGGGTCGGCCTGCTCGTAGTTGACCATCACGGCGGTGTAGTCACCGGCGGGCGGGTCGAACAGCACGGCCTTCTCGGTCCTGGTGCCGCCGCTGGCCGACGAGCTGACCAGGTTGCCCGCGGCGTCGAAGATGTAGAGATCCCAGTCGGTGGCGTCGGTGCCCCAGTCGACGGTCACGGTCATCTTGCCGTTGTCGGCGGCGGGCAGGCCGTCCACGCGGAACGGGATGACCTCGCCGGTGGAGTCGGCCGGGAAGTTGGTATTCTCCGCCGGGATGCCCGCCGGGTTGGCGAGCGCGATCGCGGCCTGCGGCGGCCCCTGCGGGTCGCGCCCGTAGCGACCGGCCACGTACGGCCGGGTCGACGGGTTGACCGCCCAACTGAACCGGCCGCCGGTGGTGGTCAGGTCCGAGGTGAGCACGTCGGCGACGTAGATCGGGTCACCGACGCTGCCGTCGGGCCGCAGGACCGGCGAGGTCGGCGTCTGGAACGCCTTGCGGAGCTGGAGCTGGTAGCCCTTGGGCGCCGCGCCGATCAGGGTGGAGTGCGCGGCCGGGTCGGCGGCGTTGCGCAGCATGTCCAGGAACGCCTCCCGGTTGCCGCCCTTGCCCGCGCCCGCCGCGGGCGCCAGGCCCGCGTACTCGGCCACGACACCGTCGGCGAAGGGCGGGTGGAACTCGTTCGGGCCGACCTCGAAAGTGAAGCCGTAGCCGCCGGTGGCGAAGTACGACCAGTCCTCTGTGGACCCGGTGGTGTCGTAGAGCTGCCACGACGGCTGGCTGAGGTAGCCGTTGCGGGAGGCAAGCTTGTCACCGAGGGCCTTGTAGGCGGGCTCGTCGAGCGGCGGCCGGACGTCGGCCACGCCGGGCACCCGCAGCACCAGGTTCGAATAGGTGTGCAGGGTGATCAGGTTGGTGACCTGCCGGGTGGACACGATCGAGCGGATGTTGCGGGTCTCCGGCTCGGAGAAGGGGCCGGAGCCGCGGAAGGTGTCGCTGCTCCACGTCGGCGACGCGCCCGCGCCGCCCCAGAAGCCCGCGTAGTTGCGGTTCGGGTCGGTGCCGCGCAGCCTGCCCGCCGGGTTGGCCTTGCACACCCCGGTGCGGAACTGCTCCGGCGAGTCCGACGGATTGCAGTTCTTGCGCTTCATCTCGTAGTCGAACCGGGTGAAGTCGCCCTTGGGCTCGGCCTCGCGGGAGATCGAGAACCCGTCCGGGTTGACGATCGGCACCACCAGGTTGCGGGTCTTGCCGACCAGCGCCCGGACTTCGCCGCCCGCCTGGTAGCCCTTGACCAGCTCGTGGGCCCACTCCATGGCGTGCTCGCCCGCGGGCCACTCCCGGGCGTGGTGCACGCCCATGGTGAAGTTGACGGCCTTGCCGTCGGCGGCGTTGTCGACGTTCGTGGCGATCTCGGCGCCCACGACGTCGCGGCCCTCCCAGGTCGGGTTGGGCAGGGTGAACGCCTTGACCAGGCTCGGGTTGCGCCGCGCCAGTTCCTTGAGCTCGAAGTCGTAGTCGTAGAGGTGGCGGTAGGCCGTGCGGCCCGAGGGCAGCACCGAGCCCTGCCGGTTCGCCGCGTACTCGCGGTCGGCCTTGGCGTTGGCTATCGAACGGGCGGAGAGGTCTGCCTGCACGACGGTGGACTTCATGCCGCTGTCGGCGAGGACCTTGCGGTCCGCGTCGTCCGCCAGGACGACCTCGACCCCGGTGGCGTCGGCCTTCTCGGTGACGTCGAGGCCCAACGCGAACAGCCGGTCCTTGTGCTGCCTGGTGGGCGTCTCCACGCGGACGATCTCCGCGCGCTGGGCGCCGGTCGGCGTGCCCGCGGAGCTGATGGCGAGGAAGTCGACGCCGAGCTGGACGCTGCGCGACGAACCGGCGTAGCGGCAGGCTTGGACGACGAGCTGCTGGTCCTTGGTCACGAAGCTCTCGGCCAGCTCGACGCTGCGCAGGGCGGCGGAGGCGGCGACCACGGCGCCGGTCGCCTTGTCGAACACGGCGACGTCCCAGTCACCCACCCCGTTGCCGCGAGGCGCCAGCCGGGCCTGGACGAGCCCGGTCACCGTGGCCGTCACCTCGCGGCGGTCGGTGCCCCGGGTGCCACCGGGCAGCAGCTTCTCGAAGCACGAGCGGGCGACGTCCTGGTCACTGCGGAGAACGTTGTCGGCCGCGGTCGCGGTGGTGGCGCTGAGGCCGACGACCACCGCCCCGCTGAGTCCGACGGCGGCGACGACCCGCCAAGCCGGAATCCGTCTCGCTGATGAGCTCACGCTCGACTCCTCCCAAACGATCCACCTGTACGCATGCCTGCCCCCGGCAGCGTGACGCTAGCCACGCCGTTCCGCACCCGGAACCTATTGGCGGTCGCCTGTTGACAGAAGGGGTCGAGTGGCCTTACGGGTTGCTCCGAGGGGTCCACGACGGCGGGCGGGGGGCCTCGGGGGCCTCCACAAGGCGAGGAATTATTACCTTTTGCCAGATTTCCCCTGCGTCGCCGCAACTTTCTCCGCCGCCCGGAGGACACGTAGGACGTTACGCCCTGCAACCTTCGCGCAGTCGTCCTCGCTCCAACCGCGGTCGAGCAGCGCCCCGAAAAGGGTCGGATAGCAGCCCACGTCCTCCAGTCCCGCGGGCAGCACGGCACAGCCGTCGTAGTCGCCGCCGACACCGAGATGATCGACGCCGACGAGCTCGCGGGCGTACTCGAAGTGCGCCACGACCTCGGACAACGTCGCCCGCGGCTGGTCGTGGCGACCGCTCCAGGACGCCAGGAACAGCTCGCGCGCGGCGAGGTCGGCGTGCTTCTCCCCGACGGCCGCCATCGCGTCCTCCAAGCCCTTGTCCCACGCCGCGATGGCGGGCGAGACGAACCGCGGCACGAAGGTCAGCATGACGACACCGCCGTTGTCCGGGAGACGTTTCAGCACGTCATCGGGCACATTTCGGGGATGCTCAGTGACCGCGAGGCACGAGGAATGACTGAAGATGACCGGCGCGGTGCTGGCGTCGAGCGCGTCGCGCATGGTGGTGGCGGCGACGTGCGAGAGGTCGACCAGCATGCCGAGCCGGTTCAGTTCGGCGACGACCTCGCGGCCGAACTCGGACAGCCCGCCGACCTGCGGTTCGTCGGTCGCGGAGTCGGCCCAGGGGTGTTGTCGTTGTGCGTGAGGGTCAGGTAGCGCACGCCGAGGCGGTGCAGCGCGCGCAGCACGCCGAGCGATTCGGCGATGCAGTGGCCGCCCTCGGCGCCCAGCAGCGAGGCCACCCGGCCATCGCGAAACGCGGATTCTGCCTGGTCAGCGGTGTACGCGAGGCGCAGGTCGGCCGGATGGGCGGCGACGAGGGCGTGCACGATCTCGATCTGTTCGAGCACCGCGGTGACCGCGGCGTGGCCCTGGAGACCGCACGGCACATAGACCGACCAGAACTGCGCGCCCACCCGGCCGCGGCGGAGTTTGACGAGGTCGGTGTGCAGGTCGGGCTGCTCGACGGCGAGGTCGATGCCCGCCAGGACGGCGGCTGGATCGGCACCGAGCCGCTGGCGCAGCGCCCACGGCAGATCGTTGTGGCCGTCGACCAACGGCGTGTGCGCGAGCAACTGCCTTGCGCGATCGATCCCGGGGTTGTGCACGAGCCGTGACTCCATTCAATCGTGTAACGAATCCGATCCGTTACGTCACCGATCGGTGAGTAACCCAAACGTGTGACATCAGCACCCCTACGTGACAACCCGATCGGATACTTACCCGATTGATCGTCCCGCTAACCCGCTTGGGCGGCTAGGCTGCCTTCGTCGACACCACTTTCGGTCCAACGGCGGCGCGGCTGTTTGGTCGAAAGTCCCAGTGCCGGTCGGGGGGCAACGACCGACTCCAGGGAGGTAGTGACGTGGCTGCCGTCGGCTTAGGTCAGGCCGTTCGAACCACGCCAGCCGGCTCTTTGCCGGCGAACATGGTCCCGCACCCGCGGGAAGAGCTGTTCTCGGTGTTGGTGGTCGATGACCACCCGCTCTTGAGGGAGGCGATAGCTGCTCGGCTCACTCAGATGGGTGCGGGCACAGTGCACGAGGCCGCCACGGTGGCCGAGGCGAGGGCGCGCGCACAGGCCACCGGCCCGTGTGATCTCGCGATCCTCGATCTCGGATTGCCGGACGGCAGCGGGATCGAGCTGGTCACGGAGCTTCGCAGCCATGGTTGGCCGCGAATCGTCGTGCTGGCTTCGTCCGACGATCCGTACGCCGTCCGATCGGCCTTCCAGGCAGGCGCTCAGGCCTACCTGCTGAAGTCCGCTTCGCCGGTGGTGGTCACCGACGGAGTCCGGCGAGTACTCGAAGGCGGCGTCTACGCCGACCCGAGTGTCGCGCCGGTCCTCGCCACGGGGACCAGGGTCCCGGGCACCGACAACACCCCGCGCGAGCTGTCGGCGCGCGAGGTCGAGGTGCTCCAGCTCGTCGCGGACGGTCAGTCCAACAAGGAGATCGGCGAGGCGCTGAATCTTTCGGCGCTCACGGTGAAGAGTCACCTCTCGCGGATCGGCCGCAAGTTGGGCACCGGCGACCGGGCTCAGATGGTCGCGCTCGCCATGCGGGCGGGCGTCATCCGCTAGACAACAGCAGTCGTGTGGCTGGGCTGGGCATGGCCCCGCCACACGACTGCTGCTGATCTCCCCCGTCGGTGGGCGATGGTGCCGTAGGGTCATTCGCCGTGACCACCCCCGGAGCAGGACTCAGCCCGACCGATCCGCCTGCTCCGGTGCTGCTCACCGAGCCCGCGGAGGGCACCCCCGACGTCGTGGCCGACTCCGACGCCCTGGATCGGGCGTCCGCCCGGATCGTGGGCGGGTCCGGCCCGATCGCCGTGGACACCGAGCGGGCTTCGGGTTACCGCTACTCCCAACGCGCGTACCTGGTGCAGGTCAGACGCGAGGGCGCTGGCACCTTCCTGATAGACCCGGTTGCTGTAGACGACGAGGTCGACTCCCTGATCGCCGCACTCGGCGACGACGAGTGGGTGTTGCACGCCGCGTCCCAGGATCTGCCCTGCCTGGCCGAGCTCGGCCTGCGCCCGGCGAAGCTGTTCGACACCGAACTCGCGGGCAGGCTCGCCGGGTTCGAGCGGGTCGCGCTGGGGACGCTGGTGGAGCTGGTGCTGGGCTACCGGCTGGAGAAGGGCCACGGCGCCGCCGACTGGTCGCGCAGGCCCCTGCCGCTGGACTGGCTGAACTACGCAGCGCTCGACGTCGAACTCCTGGTGCCCCTGCGCGACGCGCTGGAGGCCGAGTTGGCCGCCCAGGGCAAGCTGGAGTGGGCCCTGGAGGAATTCGAAGCCCTGCGTGTCGCGGCCCCGTCCGCCCCCCGCAAGGAACCCTGGCGGCGGGTGTCCGGCATCCACAGCGTCCGCACACCGCGTGGCCTCGCCGCCATCCGGGCCCTCTGGGAAACCCGCGACGCCATGGCCCGCGATCGAGACATCGCGCCGGGCCGCGTGCTGCCCGACAGCGCGATCATCCAGGCCGCGTCGGTCAACCCGGCCGACGAGCAGGCGCTGCTGCAGCTACCGGTGTTCAAGGGCCGAGCGCAGCGCAGGCTGGTGGGCACCTGGATGCGCGCCCTGCGCACGGCCGCCGAACTCCCGAAGTCCGAACTCCCCGACCCCTCCCCGCCCGCCGACGGCCCCCCGCCCGCCAACCGCTGGGCCGACAAGGACCCGGAAGCCGCCGCCCGACTCGCGGCGGCGCGCACGGCGCTGGCAAAGGTCGCCGAGGCGAACCGCTTGCCGGTGGAGAACCTGCTCCAGCCGGATCTGGTGCGCCGCACGTGCTGGCAACCCCCCACGGAGACC
Organism: Actinokineospora sp.; assembly: GCF_052390155.1. NCBI lineage: Bacteria > Bacillati > Actinomycetota > Actinomycetes > Pseudonocardiales > Pseudonocardiaceae > Actinokineospora > Actinokineospora sp. The sequence continues at coordinate 93,876 of NZ_JBQTHF010000009.1, forward strand.
GACGTGGACACCGTGGCCGAAACCCTGCGCACCGGCGGCGCCCGGGAGTGGCAGATCACACTGACCACGGCAGCCGTCGCCGAAGCCCTCCGGGCCACCCCAGCCCGACCCGTCCAGGCCCCCTGAACCATCCACACCCCACCGAACCATCAAGAGCGGTGCTCTGGTCTTTGAACACCGATCCGACAAGACTGGCCGGATGAGCGCAGGCCGAACCGCACGCGACCGGGCCCGAGCCGAGCTGACCCGGGAGATCAAGGACGAGGCCCGGCGGCAGCTCGCGACCGACGGCGCGCACAACCTGTCCCTCCGCGCCGTCGCGCGCAGCCTGGGCATGGTCTCCTCCGCCCTCTACCGCTACTTCCCCAGCCGCGACGAGTTGTTGACCGCGTTGATCATCGATGCCTACAACGCCATCGGCGAGGCGGCCGAGAACGCCGACCCCGGCGGCGCCCCGCCGGACCGCTGGCGCGCGGTCTGCCGAGCCGTGCGCGCCTGGGCGCTCGACCACCGCCACGAGTACGCCCTCATCTACGGCTCCCCCGTCCCCGGCTACCAGGCGCCGCGCGACACGGTGACCCCCGCGGCGCGGGTGCCGCTGGTCCTGATCGACATCGCCCGCGCGGCCGAAGTGCCCGACGGCGACCTGTCGCCGGTGCTGCGCGAGCAGACCGCGCGGGTGCTCGCGACCATGTCGACCGCGCTGCCCGCCGCCGCGCTCGCGCGGGTGATGCTGGCGTGGACCCAGCTCTTCGGCATGATCAGCTTCGAGCTGTTCGGCCAGCTCGTGGGCAGCGCCGACCCGGCGGACGAGTTCTTCGACTACGCGGTCGCGCACATGGCCGAGTTCGTCGGAGTGTGTCCCACCCCATAGCGGTTACCCGTGGGTAACAAGCGCTAGAGTTACCGGCAGGTAGCCCAAGAATCGTAAGGAGCACCCCGTGGCCGCACCCGCTGCACCCGCAGCCGCGCGCGCCGTTCGGAACGTGGTCTTCGTCGACGGTGTGCGCACGCCGTTCGGCAAGGCAGGCCCGAAGGGCATCTACGCGGAGACCCGCGCGGACGATCTCGTCGTCAAGGTCATCCGTGAACTGCTGCGCAGGCACCCCGAACTGCCGCCGGAGCGGGTGGACGAGGTCGCCATCGCGGCCACGACGCAGATCGGCGACCAGGGGCTGACCATCGGCCGCACCGCGGCGCTGCTCGCGGGCCTGCCCAAGTCGGTGCCCGGCTACGCGATCGACCGGATGTGCGCGGGCGCGATGACCGCCGTGACCACCAGCGCCAGCGGCATCGCGTTCGGCGCCTACGACGTGGTCGTCGCGGGCGGCGTCGAGCACATGGGCCGCCACCCGATGGGCGAGGGCGTCGACCCGAACCCGCGGATCGTGGCCGACAAGATCGTCGACCCGACCGCGCTGGTCATGGGCCAGACCGCGGAGAACGTGCACGACCGCTACCCGGCGATCACCAAGCAGCGCTGCGACGCCTACGCCGCGCGCAGCCAGGAGAAGTACGCCGACGCGGTGAAGGCGGGCAAGATCGGCCCCGAGTTGGTGCCGGTGGCGACCCGCTCGGTGGAGCTGGGCTGGGGCCTGGCCACCGAGGACGAGCCGCCGCGCCCGGGCACCACGGTCGAGCAGCTCGCGAGCCTCAAAACCCCGTTCCGCCCGCACGGCCGGGTCACCGCGGGCAACGCCGCGGGCCTCAACGACGGCGCCACCGGCTGCATCCTGGCCGAGGAGGAGACCGCCCGCGAGCTGGGGCTGCCGATCGGCATGCGCCTGGTGGGCTTCGCCTTCGTCGGCGTCGAGCCGGAGGTCATGGGCGTCGGGCCGGTGCCCGCGACCGAGCGGGCGCTGTCCCGCGCCGGTCTGTCCATTTCGGACATCGGGCTGTTCGAGCTGAACGAGGCGTTCGCCGTGCAGGTGCTGGCTTTCCTCGACCACTTCGACATCGCCGAGGACGACCCGCGCGTCAACCAGTGGGGCGGCGCCATCGCGTGCGGCCACCCGCTGGCCTCCTCCGGGGTGCGGCTGATGACGCAACTCTCCCGGCAGTTCGCCGAGCGCCCCGACGTGCGCTACGGCCTGACCTCGATGTGCATCGGCATCGGCATGGGCGGCACCGTGATCTGGGAGAACCCGAACTGGACCGGGGGCGAGCACTGATGTTGGAACTGGAGCAGGCCAAGGCGGCCTTCCCGGACGAGGTGGTGACCACAGCGGTCACCCGACTGATCAAGCTGCCCGGGCTGGACAAGCCCGTCGCGGTGATCACCATCGACAACGGGCACGACCACACCCGGCCGTCGACCTTCGGACCGCAGAGCCTGGTGAGCCTGAACACCGCGCTGGACAACGCTTTCGCGGCCGAGCCCGCCGCGATCGCGGTCACCGGCAAGCCGTTCATCTTCGCCGTCGGCGCCGATCTGTCCGGCGTGGAGCAACTGGCCGAGCGCGAGTTGGCCCTGGAAATCGCGCAGGCCGGACACGACGTGTTCCGCCGGTTCACCGAGTCGGCGATCCCGACCTTCGCCTTCGTCAACGGCGCGGTCATGGGCGGCGGCCTGGAATTGGCGCTGTCCTGCCACTATCGGACGCTGTCCACGGGTGCGGCGGCCATCGCGCTGCCCGAGGTGTTCCTCGGCCTGTTCCCCGGCTGGGGCGGCACGCAGTTGCTGCCGAACCTGATCGGGCCGGACGCCGCGGTCACCGTGATCTTCGAGAACGCGCTGAGCCAGAACCGCATGCTCAAGCCGAAGCAGGCGACCGAACTCGGCATCACCGACGCGCTGTTCGACTCGGCCGACTTCCTGGAGCAGTCGCTGGGCTGGCTCGCCAAGGTCGTCAACGGCGAGATTTCCCCCGCCCGCAAGGAGATCGACCGCGGCGCGGGCTGGGACGCGGCCGTCGAGCGGGCGAAGGCGCTGGTGTACGGCAGGACCAAGGGCGCCTCCCCCGGCGCGCTCAAGGCGCTGGAACTGCTGGAAACCGCGCGTGCGAACGACCTTGACGCGGGCTACGCGGCGGAGACCGAGGCGCTGGCCGACGTGCTGATGTCCGACCCGCTGCGCGCCGGGCTGTACTCGTTCAACCTGGTGCAGAAGCGGGCGAAGCGGCCCGCGGGAGCGCCGGACAAGTCATTGGCGCGGCCGGTGGGCAAGGTCGGCATCGTCGGCGCGGGCCTGATGGCCAGCCAGATGGCGCTGCTGTTCGTCCGCAGACTCAAGGTGCCGGTGGTACTCACCGACGTCGATCAGTCGCGTGTGGACAAAGGTGTGTCCTCTGTGTACACCGAGATCGACAAGCTGGCCGCCAAGGGCAGTCTGTCGGCGGACGGCGCCAACCGGCTCAAGGCGCTGGTGTCCGGGTCGATGGACAAGGCCGCCTTCGCCGACGCGGACTTCGTGATCGAGGCCGTGTTCGAGGAGATGGGCGTCAAGCAGACGGTGTTCGCCGAGGTCGAGGCACACGTCACGGCGGAGTGCGTGCTGGCGACCAACACCTCGTCGCTGTCGATCACCGAGATGGCCGCGAACCTCGCGCACCCCGAGCGCGTGGTCGGCTTCCACTTCTTCAACCCGGTCGCGGTCATGCCGCTGCTGGAGATCGTGCGCGCCGACCGCACCGACGACGCCACCCTGGCGACGGCGTTCGCGGTGGGCAAGGCGCTGCGGAAGTCCTCGGTGCTGGTCAAGGACGCGCCGTCGTTCGTGGTCAACCGGCTCCTCACGCGGTTCATGGGCGAGGTGGTCCGATCGATCGACGAGGGCACCCCGTTCGAGGTGGCGGACCGGGCGATGGAGCCGCTCGGGCTGCCGATGAGCCCGCTGGTGCTGCTGCAGCTCGTCGGCCCGCCGGTCGCGCTGCACGTGGCCGAGACGATGAACCGGGCGTTCCCCGACCGATTCGGCGTGAGCGAGAACATGCGCCGCTTCGTCGCGGCGGGCAAGACCGCGGTGTGGATCTGGGACGGGCAGGGCAACCAGCACGTCGACGTCGAGGTGCAGGCCTTGTGGCAGTTCGGCGACAGCCCGCTGACCGAGGAGCAGGTGCGCGCCCGCGCGCTGGAGGGCGTTGCCGAGGAGATCCGCGTCATGCTCGACGAAGGCGTGGTCGCCGAGGCGCAGGACATCGATCTGTGTCTGATCCTGGGTGCGGGCTGGCCGTTCTGGCTGGGCGGCATCACGCCGTACCTGGACCGCGAGGGCATTTCGGAGAAGGTCAACGGCAAGCCGTTCCTGGCTCCCGGCGTCGCGTCGGTTCCGACCGTCTGACGCCCGATCGGTGCCCCCGGCGCTCCCTGGAGCACCGGGGGCGCCGCTATGCGATCCGGTTGGCGAGGCTCGGCAGCGGCGAGTCCTGGACCGTCTCGGGTGACGGGGGCGAGATCACGCCGGGCAGGCTGGGTTCCGGTGTCTGCGGGCGCAGGGCCGTGGCGAGTATCGCGGCCGCGACGGCGACGTAGAGGAGCAGACGAACCAGCGAGCCGAGCCGAAGCGAGACATACATGGGCCGGTCCTCTCTCGATGGACGCGATCCGGTAGACAGTCCGTACGCTCGCGGCGGCGCTCCCGTCGTCAAGCTCGGTTCGGTCCGGGTGGTGGGGGACCGAGGCCGCCGTGTGAGGCGAACCGATGCCGCAGTGCGTCCGACGTGGGAACTTCACCTGCAAGTGTGACGACCTACCTTGCGATGTGCAATTCCCATCACGACATCCCGTCAAGGACTACCCACTTGGCGTAACCGTCGGGTAATGCGGCGTGAATCCAGTGTGGCAACACGATTGAGTGACGGACTCCCGACGGACTGTTGCCATGCGCGGTCGAACAGTCTAGCCTCCTGGCCCTGGGAATCCCACAAGAACCGTTTCCAGACGGGTACCCATCCGACAAGATCGAGAAGGTTCATGCCAGCCCAAGGCCCGATCATTCCTCGGCGACGACTCGCGGACGAACTGAGGCGACTCCGCGAAGAGGCGGGCCTCACCCTCGAACACGTGGCCGGTGAACTCCTCATCTCGACCTCCAAACTGTCGAGACTGGAAAACGCGCAAGGCAGCCCACAGGCCCGCGACGTGCGCGACTTGATCAAGCTGTACGGCATCGACCAGACCAAGCTCGCCGAGCGACTCATGCGCCTGGTGCGGTCCGCGGGCAGACAAGGTTGGTGGGCGGATTACTCGCACGCCATGCCGACCGACCTCAGTGTCTTCGTCGCCTTCGAAACCGAGGCGTCGATCGCCCGGGTGTACACGATCCCGGTCCTCCCCGCGCTGCTGCAGACCGCCGACTACGCCCGGGGTCAGTACCACAGCATGGAACCCTGGCGACCGCCTGCCGAGATCGAACAACTCGTCCAGGTCCGCATCAGCCGCCAATCCGCCCTCGACAAGCGCGACGGGTATCCCCCACTCAAACTCATCGCGGTCGCACACGAATCGGCGCTACGGCAACTCGTGGGCTCACACGCTGTGATGCACGACCAACTCGACCATCTCATCGAGCGGTCGACCGAACCGAACATCGAGTTCCGCGTTCTCCCGTTTAAGACACCGCCATCGCTCACCAGCACCTGCATGTATGCGTACTTCGAATTCAACGACGCCCTGGACCGGGACGTCGTGCACATCGAGACGCACGCCGGTTTCCGCTACATCGAGACGCCAGACACCGTGCATCGATACCGACGTCATTACGACGATCTGCACAGCAACGCGTTGAGCCCGGATGAATCACGCAACCTGATCCGAACCATCCAGGCAGAGAACTTTTCCTGACACCTGGCCGACAATGATTCCCGTCTCGATTCGGATCACGACCGGGCGTCCAAGCCACGTAGCCGGAGTTTCCGCTGGACTATCGGTGGCGGAGTCTCACGAACAAGGACGACAAGATGATAGAAGAAGACAAGATAACCGGTGCTGACTCCACCGTCACCGTATACCGTGGCCCGCTTCGCCCGCTCGGCCAGAACGTGATCTTCGAGAGCCCGCCACACATGATCTATCCAGTTTCCCATGTAACCGACGACTATGCGACTGTCCAGCGCCTCGAAAACGACGAGCAGACCAAGCTGGTCAAAATAGTTGGTCACCCTGGCCACGCGTAGAGCAACCAGAGACAAGGCGGTCGATGAGATTCCCAAGATCAGTGCGGCATTCACGGCATCCTCACGATCGTGTTGCCCAGCGACTGGCCGGATCCACCTAGCGCAACGTCATCGTTGCGTGCAGGCAGCGGCGGAACAGTCGCGAACCCGAACGTCACCTGAACGGCCGTCGATGCTTCGTTGGAGAAACAGATGACCTCCGTACTACCCAGGTCGACCGCCCACCTGACCGTCGCTCGCCAGCGGCTTGAATCGGATGGTTATGTCGTCCTCCACGGCAGGCAGCTGAAGTTCAGCGATGCCGATCGCGAACACATTCATCGAACCTACTTCACCGGTGACGTCCTGCGGTGCTACGACGGCGACATCCCGCCCGATCGGGAACGTGCTCGCGATGTCATCCGGTATGACTGGCGGTCGGGCGCGCTCGACCTACGCGAATACGAGTCGATCGCTATCGAGAATCGTGGCGACCATCCCGATCGACGCGAGTTCGAGCGGATCGAGATTCTCCAGGACGACGTGTTCGCCCGGTGGATCAGCACCGCGCTGCACCTGATTCCCACGGCGCTGCGGCAGGACCGGGGGACCTTCGGCGTCAATATGTTCAGGACCTATACGAACGTGGTCACCAAGCCGCACCAGGACGGCGAGGAATTCGTCTTCATCTACGTCGTGGACAAGATCGGCGGCGGCGGCGAGACGGTTCTCTACGGCATGGACTCCGAGATCGTCCTCAAGGACACCCTCGAACCCGGCGAAATGGTCGTCTTCCGGGACAAGCAGTTCCGGCACACCGCCTCACCGCTGACCAGCGCGCCCGATGCGCCCGCGCGCCGTGACGCGCTGGTGTGCACGGTCAACTACCCGGACACCTATCCGCTCGCGATGCACTGACGGGTCAGCCGCGCGCGACCGGCAGGTGCACGGTGACGGTCAGACCACCCCCAGGGACGGGTTCCGCGCTCACCCGGCCGCCGTGCGCCAGCACCACCGCCCGCACGATCGACAGCCCCAACCCGGTGCCCGTGTGCGCCGTGCGGTCCACGCCGCCGCGGCGGAACGGCTCGAACAGTTCAGGGACCCGATCGGGGTCGATCGGGTGGCCGGACGAGCCCACCACCAGGGTTGTCCACTGTGGACCGCACTGGGTGCGCACATCGAGCCAGCCGCCGTCGACGTTGTGGCGGACGGCGTTTTCCAGCAGGTTCCCCGCGACCCGTTCCAGCAGTGCGGCGTCGCCGACGACAGGGGCCGGACCGTCGTTGAAGTGGGCGGTGATGCCGCGGAGTCGCGCCTCCGCGCGGGTCGAGCGCCACGCGCCCGCGACGACGGTGGCCAGGTCGACCGGGCCGGTCACCCCCACGCCGAGGCTGTCGGTGCGAGCGAGGACCAGCAGGCCCTCGACGAGCTGGCCCGCGCGCAGGGTGGCCGCGCGGACCACCTCGGCCATCCGACGCAGCTCGGCCTCGTCGGCGGCCGGGTCGGCGAGGGTGACCTCCAGCTCGGTGCGGATGACCGCCAGCGGGGTGCGCAGCTCGTGGCTGGCGTTGGCGACGAACTGGCGCTGCGCGGAGAACGCGGCCTGCAGCCGGTCGAGCATGGCGTCGAAGGTGTCGGCGAGTTCGGCGACCTCGTCGCGGGCGCCGCGGTGGCCGATGCGTTCGCCCATCGACTCCACCGACAGCCGGTGCGCCGTCGCGGTGACCTCGCGCAGCGGACGCAGCACGCGGCCGGTGATGACCCACGCGAGCAGCGCGGTGGCCGCCACGACGCAGACGAACGCGACCGACCCGGCCAGCAGCACCCGCTCGCGCGCGTCCCGGGCCAGCGCCTCGGCCAGCTTCTCCGCGGCCACCGGCACCCCGCCCACGACCACGGTGCTGCCCGCGGGCAGCGACGGCACCGACGCCACCACTCCCCCGGCCAGCAGCCAGCCCAGCCACAGCAGCAGCACACTCACCGCGGCCACCAGGCCGGTGGTGAGCAGGGTGATCCTGGCGCGCAGCCCCGGGCCGCGACGGCGTCCGGTCACCCCTGGCCGTTGCCCTGGTCACCCGCCGACGACGGCACCCGGTAGCCCGAGCCGACCACGGTGTCGATCACGCCCGGCTCGCCGAGCTTCTTGCGCAGCGTCATCACCGTCACCCGCACGGTGGTGGTGAACGGGTCGGCGTTCTCGTCCCACACCCGCTCCAGCAGCTCCTCGCTGCTGACCACCGAGCCACGCGCGCCGAGCAGCACCTCCAGCACGCCGAACTCCTTGCGGGTCAGCTCCACCGGCTGCCCCGACCGCGACACCGTGCGACGCGCCGGGTCGAGCGCGACATCACCCGCGACCAGCACGGGCGGGGTGACCGGGGTGGCCCGCCGGGCCAGCGCGCGCACCCGGGCGACCAGCTCGGGGAAGGCGAACGGCTTGGCCAGATAGTCGTCGGCGCCCAGCGAGAGCCCCTCGACACGGTCCGCCACGGCGTCGCTGGCGGTGAGCATGAGCACCCTGGTCAGCGCGCCGGAGGCGACGATCTCGCGGCACAACTCGTCGCCGTGCATGCCGGGCAGGTCCCGGTCGAGCACCACCACGTCGTACCGGGTGATGGTCGCCTTCTCGTGCCCCTCGTCGCCGTCGAACGCGACGTCGACCGCCATCCCCTCGCGGCGCAGTCCGCGCGCGATGGCCTCGGCCAGGGGTTCCTCGTCCTCCACGATCAGAATCCGCACCCCACAACGGTGCCACACCGCGCACGGGACCGTCCCGGTTGGGCATGATCGGCACCATGATGCTGCGTGCGGTGCGCGAACGGGTGGCAAAGGAGTCCCGGCGGCTGGCGGCCGAGGGCCTGGTGCTGGGCACGGCGGGCAACGTCAGCGCCCGCCAGGGCGACCTGATCGCCATCACGCCGACCGGGGCGAGGTTGTCGGAGCTGCGGGCCGAGCACGTCACCGTGATCGATCCCACCGGGGCGGTCGTGGAGGGGACGCTGGCGCCGACCTCGGAGCTGGACCTGCACCTCGGGGTGTACCGGCGGTACCGGGCGGGCGCCGTCGTGCACACGCACGCGCCGATGGCCACGGCGCTGTCGCTGGTGCTGGACGAACTGCCGTGCGTGCACTACCAGCTCGTCGAGCTGGGCGGACCGGTGCCGGTGGCGCCCTACCGGACCTTCGGCACCGCGGAGCTGGCCGACGTCGTGCTGGACGCCCTCGACGGGCGCACCGCCGTGCTGATGGCCAACCACGGCGCCCTGACCCACGGCGCGGACCTGGAGACCGCCGTGTCGCGGGCGCTGCTGCTGGAGTGGGGCTGCGAGCTGTACTGGCGCGCGGCGACGCTGGGTGCGCCCAGAACCCTGGACCGCACCCAGCGTGCCGAGTACGAGCGGCAGGTGATCGCCCGGTCCTACGGGACCACCCAGCCGCTCTAGTGTCCCAGTTTGCCCGCCTGCTCCTCGGCGGCGGGCGCCGTGCGGCCGAGCAGGTCCGAGGCCCAGCCGGTGACCCGGCGCGCGATGTCCTGCGCGGTCAGGCCCAGCCGCACCAGCACCTCGTCGCGGGTGCCGTGGGCGTGGAACTCGTTGGGGATGCCCAGGTCGCGCAGCGGAACGTCCACATCGGAATCGCGGAGCAGCGCCGCGAGCGCCCAGCCGAAACCGCCGTGCCTGCCGCTGTCCTCGACCGAGACGACCAGGCGGTGCTCGGCGGCCAGGGTCGCGAGTTCGGCGGGGACCGGCGCGACCCAGCGCGGGTCGACCACGGTCACGCCGATGCCCTGGTCGGCGAGCCGCTCGGCGGCGGCGAGGCCGAGTTCGGCGAACGACCCCACGGTGACCAGAAGGACGTCGTTGGTCTCCCCCGGGCCGGGGCGGCGCAGCACGTCGGCCACGCCAACACGGTCCAGGCGGGCGATGTCCTCGCCGACGGTGGCCTTGGGGAAGCGCAGCACCGACGGGCCGTCGTCGATCGCGACGGCCTCGCGCAGTTCCTCGCGCAGGGTGGCCGCGTCGCGCGGGGCGGCGATGTGGATGCCGGGGATGACGCCCAGGATGGACAGGTCCCACATGCCGTGGTGGCTCGCGCCGTCAGGGCCGGTGATGCCCGCGCGGTCGAGCACGACGGTCACCGGCTGCCGGTGCAGCGCGACGTCCATCAGCAGCTGGTCGAACGCGCGGTTGAGGAACGTCGAGTAGATCGCGACGACCGGGTGCAGGCCCGCCATGGCCATGCCCGCCGCCGAGGTGATCGCGTGCTGCTCGGCGATCCCCACGTCGAAGCAGCGATCGGGGAAGCGCTCGGCGAACGGGGCCAGGCCGGTGGAGCGCAGCATCGCGGCGGTGATCGCCACCACGTCCGCGCGCTCGGCGCCGATCGCGGCGAGTTCGTCGGCGAACACCGTGGTCCACGCGGTGCCCTTGGACTTGCGGGGCTTGCCGGTGACCGGGTCGATCGGGTCGGTCTGGTGCATCTGGTCCAGCTCGTCGTTCTCGGCGAGCGGGTAGCCGTTGCCCTTGCGGGTGACGGCGTGCACGATGACCGGCCCGCCGAAGTCCTTGGCCCGGCGCAGCGCGCCCTCCAGCGCCTCGAAGTCGTGGCCGTCGACCGGGCCGAGGTACTTCAGGCCCAAGTCCTCGAACATCGCCTGCGGGCTCAGCGCGTCCTTGATGCCGCGCTTGGCCGCGTGCAGCGCCGCGTAGATCGGCCTGCCGACGACGGGGGTGCCCTGCAACACCCGCTTGCCGCCTTCGAGCGCCCGCTCATAGCCCGGGCGCAGCCGCAGCGCGGCCAGGTGGTCGGCGAACCCGCCGATCGTCGGCGAGTAGGAGCGGCCGTTGTCGTTGACGACGATGACCACCGAGCGGTCGGCGCCCGCGGCGATGTTGTTCAGCGCCTCCCAGCACATGCCGCCGGTGAGCGCGCCGTCGCCGACCACGGCGACCACGCTGCGCCGCTCACCGCGCAGTTGGTGAGCCTTGGCGAGGCCGTCCGCGTAGGACAGCGCGGTGGAGGCATGGCTGTTCTCCACCAGATCGTGCTCGCTCTCAGCGCGGCACGGGTAGCCCGAGATGCCGCCCTGCTGGCGCAGCTCGTCGAACCCGGCGCACCGGCCGGTCAGCATCTTGTGGACATAGCCCTGGTGGCCGACGTCGAACAGCAGCGCGTCGCGAGGCGAGTCGAACACCCGGTGCAGCGCGATGGTCAGCTCGACAACCCCCAGATTCGGCCCCAGATGTCCACCCGTTCGAGTGACCTTGTCCACCAGGAAAGACCGGATCTCGACGGACAGCCGGTCCAACTCCTCGTGCGTGAACCGCCTCAGATCGGCGGGCACCTGCACGGATTCCAGCAGCGTCACCGCAGCGTCACCTCGTCCTTGTCGTCAAATGGCTGGTCTCCTGCTCTCGCCGGGTTCCCGCCTCTTGCCGGCGCGATCCAGTCTACGAGCGAGAGCGGCCGATCCGGTGGCGGTGTCGGCCACATCCCCCGGGACCCGCACCGTCCACACCCGCGGGCTCCCTATGCTCGGACGGGTGCCCATCGCCTTCGACACCGCGGGTCTGCGGCCGGTCGACCAGCACTCCTGGCAGGTCGGCGACTCGGCGGACCTCGTCATCAGCACCTACTCCGACCTCGTTCCCGACCTGCCCGCGCCGCTGTCCGACCAGGCGGGGCTGCGCCGCGCGCTGGCCGCCACCTGCGCGGCCGAGGGCGGCGGGCTGGTGGAGGCGTGGGTCTTCACGGTGGATTCGGTGCGGGCGCTGTTCCAGATCGTGAAGATGCCGCATCCGGGCAGACCCACCGGCATGGTGTTCGTCGGGAGCTTCACCCTGGCCAAGGCGCGGTGCAGCGCGGTGCTGTCGATGCGGGCGGCGGAGGGGCCGGGCACGGGGACGCGGGAGGCGGCTGTCGTGGCGCAGCTCGGGCCTGCCGCGTGTTTCCCGGCACACCCGTATGCCCCGGAGCTGCGCGCCAACGCCGCCGACGACCCGCGCTGGGACCCGCACTTCCCCGACCACCCGCTGAGCCGTATCCGGGCCTGGGCCCACCACACGGTCGCCACCGCGCGGGTCGACCCGCGCTTCGCCTGCCTTCCCGACTTCGTGCCGGTCGACGCGGCCCCGACCGTGGGCATCGACCATCCCGCCGCACCGGACGCGGCGCCGATGCCGTCCGTCGAGGCGGGGGACGTGCTGGAGACCGCGGCCATCGGGCTGCCGGTCGGCGGGTACCTGCCGCTGTGGCACCAGGGGCAGGTGTCCTACTGGCGGCTCGCCGACCCGGCTCCGGTGCTCGGCAGGCTCGGGATGGGCACGGTGTCCCGCGCGGAGATCGACACCCGGCGCTACCGGGAGATCGCGCTGCTCGCCGCCGGGCGGGCCACGATGATGCTCACCGCCCGTTACCCGAGCGCCGACGGCGAGATCGTCGCCGAGAGCCACGACCTGGTGCCGGCGACCGCCGAGGAGGCGCACGCGGCCGCCACCGACGAGGCGCTGACCGACCTGTACCGGTGGATCGGCGACCGGGTGCACGCCGCCGCCACGCGCGGCGAGTTCGTCGCCGTCGAGACGGGCGGCTGGACGGTGCCGGTCGAGCCGTGCGTGCTGATGCTGGTCCGCCCGAGCGGTGACACACTGCTGTCCGTGGTGGAGGCGACGCCCGTCCCGGTCGGCGCCGCCATCTGGGCCGACCGGCAGCCGGTCGTGGGGAACGGGCAGACGCTGGTGTCCCCCGCGAACGACGCGACGCTGCGGGTCGCGGGCCACCTGACCCGGTTCGCGGTGCAGGCGTGGGGCGTTCACCCGTTCGGGTTGGGTCTCTCGTTCGGGCCGAACCCGACTCTGGCGACGCTGCCGACCCGGTAAGGTCGGAGCCCGCACGGGGGCATGGACAGGGGACTTTTCTCGCTGGGGGACAACGATGACCGAGTCGGTGATGGCGCAAGCCGAGCAGGACAGAGTGACCAAAGAGGTCGGACGGGCGCTGGTGCGCGCCGCCGGGCCTGGTTGGCAGCGCATCCGCGCGGAATACCGGTCGGTGGGTAGACACGTCGAGGTCGACGTGGCCGTCACCGGCCCCGACGGCGACCAGCACCCGGTGCGCCCGCCGGTCGAGGTGGTCGAGGGCCTGGGCCGGATGCGTGGCGGGATGTACCGACCGGGGCGCGGGACATGGCTGTCGGCGGTGTACGTGATCGAGCCGCCGGGAACGTTCACGGTGGAGTTTGAGCCGGACGTCGAGCCCCCGTGGCGGCGGGTGCCGCCACCGATCGGGTTCGCCGACGAGCTGCGGTTCTTCCCCAGGTCCGAGGACAACATCCCGGACTGGTTCCGCGTCCGCGCGGGCCTGCCGCCCGCGGTGTCGAGCGAGACCCAGGCCGCGCACACGCCGCCGGGCGGAATCGAACTGCCCGCCGGCGGGCCGCAGGCACGGCCCGGCGTCCCGTTCCACCCCAATACTCCGCCGGGCGGAAACCCGCGCGGGCCGGGCGCGTTTCCGCACGGCCCCGCCGTGGGAAACCCGTTGCCGCACAGGCATCCCGCCGAACGCAACCCCCGCTAGCGGGTCTGCCGAAGCGCTGGTGCGCGGCGGGCAGCGCACCAGCGGCCACCCCGCCGTCGACCCGCGCGTCCTCTGTGGACGGTCAGCGCTGTTCGAGCAGGGCCACGCACTCCACGTGGTGGGTCATCGGGAAAGTGTCGAACGCGCGCAGCCGGGTGAGGGCGTAGCCGTGTCCGGCGAACGAGGCCACGTCGCGGGCCAGGGCGGCCGGATCGCAGGCGACGTAGACGATCCGATCCGGCGCGCGGGCGGCGATGGCGTCGACGACCTCGCGGCCTGCGCCCTTGCGCGGCGGGTCGAGCACGACCACGCCCGGCGCGGGCAGGTCGGCGGCGGCGAGCACGTCCTCCACCCGGCCCGCGAACACGCGCACCTGGGGCAGGTCCGACAGGTTGTCCGCGCCGTCCTCGGCGGCCCGGTGGGACGATTCCACCGCCACAACCGTCCCTTGTGGACCGACTTGACCGGCCAGCACGGCCGCGAACAGGCCGACGCCCGCGTAGAGATCCCAGGCGCAGCCGTCGATCGGGGCCTGCGCCCACTCCGCCACCAGTTCGGCCAGCAGGTCGGCCGCGTCCGGGTGGACCTGCCAGAAGCCGTGCGCGTCCAACCGCCATTCGCGGCGGGCGGCCAGTTCCACGGCGGTGGCCGAGCCGAGCACGCGGTGCGCGCGGGTGCGTCTGCCGACGGGCACGAGTTCGCTGGCGTGCGTCCGCCCGGTGGCGTCGACCGACACGTCGAGTTCCGCGCCCGGTGTCCACTCGCGACTGATGACGGCGTCGACGGTGCCGGGCGCGGCGATCACGCAGTCGCGCACCGGGACCACGCGGTGGCTGCGGTGCGCGCGGAACCCGGCGCGGCCCGCGCTGTCGACGGCGAGCCGGGTCCGGGTGCGCCAGTGCGTGAGCCCGCCTGCCAGTTCCTCCACCTCGACGTCCCAGTCGAGCCCGGCGAGCCGCTGGAGCTGCTCGGCGACGACGGCGGCCTTGAGCGCGCGCTGCTCGCGCGCGGAGGCGTGCTGCCAGTCGCAGCCGCCGCAGCCGCCGGGGGCGGCGAGCGGACAGGGCGGCGCCACCCGTTCGGGTGAGGCGGTCAGCACGTCGACGGCGTCGCCGCGGCAGAACGAGCCGCCGCGGTCCTCGGTGATCTCGACCACGACCCGCTCGCCGGGCAGCGCGTGCCGGACGAACACGACGCGCCCCTCGGCGCGCGCGACGCAGTGGCCGCCGTGCGCCACGGCGCCGACCTCGACCTCGACCCGACGCCCGGTCCAGTCGGTCACGCTTGCGATCTCAGCCACGGGCGAACAGCGTAGGCGCGGTCCGGTCACCGCCGCGGAGCGACCACCGGTAGGTTCGTCCGTGTCACCCGATGAGCGGGTGGACAGGTGTCCGTTTTGGTGCTTTGCCCACTGCGAGGAGGCCGGTCGTGCACGTGGTGATCATGGGCTGCGGCCGCGTCGGGGCCTCGATGGCCTCGGCGCTGGAGCGCCTGGACCACACCGTGGCCGTCATCGACAAGGACGCCCAGGCGTTCCGCAGACTCGGCGCGGACTTCCACGGCCAGCAGGTCGTCGGCCCCGGTTTCGACCGGCAGGTCATGATCGAGGCGGGCATCGAGCGCGCGGCCGCCTTCGCCGCGGTCTCCAGCGGCGACAACTCCAACATCATCTCCGCCCGCGTGGCGCGTGAGACCTTCGGCGTCGACCATGTCGTCGCCCGGATCTACGACCCCAAGCGCGCCGAGGTCTACGAGCGGCTCGGCATCCCGACGGTGGCCACGGTGCCCTGGACGACCGACCGCCTGCTGCGCACCCTGCTGCCCGACGGCGTGGCCTCGGCGTGGCGCGACCAGACGGGCAAGGTCGCGCTGCTGCAGGTGCCGGTCAGCGAGGGCTGGGTCGGCCGCACGGTCCGCGAGTTCCAGGCGGCCACCGGCTCGCGGGTCGCGTTCCTGATGCGGTTCGGCACCGGTGTGCTGCCGGAGTCCAAGACGGTGATCCAGGCCGACGACCAGGTGTACGTGGCCGCCCTGTCGGGCACGGTCAGCGAGGTCACGACGGCCGCCGCGCAGGCGCCGGAGGAGGGGCACTGATGCGGGTCGCGATCGCGGGGGCCGGGGCCGTCGGCCGGTCCATCGCCGCCGAGCTGGTCGGCGGCGACCACCAGGTCATGCTGATCGAGCGCGAGGCGGGCCAGTTCGAGCCGCACACCGTCGAGCAGGCCGAATGGGTACTCGCCGACGCGTGCGAGCTGGCGTCGTTGGAGGAGGCGGGCCTGCAGCTCTGCGACTGCGTCATCGCCGCCACCGGCGACGACAAGGTCAACCTGGTGGTGTCGCTGCTGGCCAAGACCGTCTTCGCGGTCCGCCGCGTGGTCGCCCGGGTCAACGTCCCCTCGAACGAGTGGCTCTTCACCGAGGCGTGGGGCGTCGACGTGGCGGTCTCCACGCCGCGCGTGCTGGCCGCGATGGTGGAGGAGGCGGTGAGCATCGGCGGCCTGGTGCAGCTCCTGACGCTGCGGCAGGGCCAGGCCAACCTGGTGGAGATGACCCTGCCCGACGACACCCCGTGGGCAGGCCGCCCGGTCCGCGAAATGAAACTCCCGCGCGACGCCGCCCTGGTCACGATCCTGCGCGGCGGCCGGGTGATCGTGCCGCAGCCGGACGAACCGGTCGAAGGCGGCGACGAACTGCTGTTCGTGGCCTCGGCCAATGTCGAGGGCGAGATCAGAAAAGCCCTGGGCCACTGACGCGTGCGCGTTCCAACGTGTCCAACAGTTTCGCCGCGCCCCGGCGCGTGAGAAACAGGTAGCTGTCGGCGCCCAGGCGCAACTCGATGGCGCCGTTCGCCTGGTCCACCACAGCGTGCATGCCAGTGTCCTCGCCGACATCGATCGTCGCCGACACCCGTGTCGCTCCCGAATCCATGAACATCATGACCTCCCGTTGTCGAACACCATCCTGACAGATATATATCTGACCACCAATCGCTCGATTGAGTGAATCTACGCTCTGGATCATGTGCATCGGGCATGATGGGTCCATGTCACCCTCCGCCGTCGTGGCCGCATGGGAACTCGGACTCCGGTTGCGTGAGCGTCGCGAGCACCTCGCGCTGTCGGTGGGGGGCGCCGCGCGGGCGGTGCAGATGCAGCAGCCGAATCTCTCCGCCGTCGAAGCGGGCAAGAAGAAGGTCACCGCCGCCAACCTCACCCGGCTGGCCCAGCTCTTCGAGTTCGACGCCGACGGGCAGCAACACCTGCAGGAGCTGCGCGCGGACGCCGACCACCGCGACTGGTACCACCGCTACACCTGGCTCTTCGGCGACGAGTTCATCCGCTACCTCGGCCTGGAATACGGGGCCGCGTGCGTCTCGGTGTACCAGGGCTCGCTGGTGCACGGCCTGTTGCAGACCGAGGACTACGCCAAGGCCGTGATTCGGGGTGGCTCGCCCTACATCCGGCTGACCGAGGTGGAGCCGCGCTGCGAGGTCCGGCTCGCCAGGCAGCGGCGGCTGACCGGCGAGCACCCGCTGCGGCTGACCGCGCTGCTCAGCGAGGCGGTCCTGCGCCAGGAGGTCGGCGGCCCCGAGGTGATGCGCCGCCAACTCGACCATCTCGTGGCCGCCGCCGAGGAACACGAACACATCGAGATCCGCGTCCTGCCCTTCACCGCGGGCGCACACCCCGCATTGGGCGGCCCGTTCACCGTGCTCTCGTTCGACTCACCGGGGCTGCCGAACATCGTCTGGCAGGAGACCCTGACCACACTGACGATCATCGAACGGCACCAGCAGGTCCGGGAATACACTGTGGCTCTCGCCGAGTCCATGCAATCGGCGCTGAGCGCCGACGAGTCGCGCGACCTCATCAGGGAGGTCGCCAAGGAGATCACGTGACCTACAGCACCACCGACGCGGCAGCCCTGGCGAACGCGCGCTGGCGCAAGAGCAGCCGCAGTGACAACGCGGCAGGCTGCGTCGAACTGGCCCAGCTACCCGCCCGACTCGCCGTCCGCGACTCCAAACACCCGACCGGCCCGGCACTCCTGTTCTCCCCAGGCACCCTCGCCGGATTCCTCCGCTCAGCCCGGACTCCCCACCTCGACTAGTCGCCATCCCATGGTCAGTTCCCGTTCCTGAGATTGCCGACAATGTCCGAGGCGGCCATGAACGCGAAGAAACAACTGTCCTTGGCCACCTCGATGGGCACGGATTTCTGTCGGCCGTAGGTCACCTTGAGACCTTGCCGGTCCGACAGGCCGACGACAACGGCACAAACCAGCGGGTCATAGCGCACGTATGCCGCAGGTAATCTGGGAATTATCAGTGAGGTGGGTTTGAATACCCCCGGTGTCGCCGGAGTGTTGGCATAGGCATCACCCAGGATGTCCGTGTCCGGGTACGCGGCGATTTCCAGACTGACGGCCGAGTCGATCTTCGGGTCCGTTGCCGCCCACCTGCAGGTGGTGGCATTCTCGGTCCGATCGGGTTGGCCCTCGGTTTCGCCGAAGCCGAGATTCTCCGGCATCCACACATGAAGAAGTTCACACGGCTTCATCCAGTGGTCGCCAAGGCTGAGCGGTCTTTCCACCTCGGGCGCCACCGCGCGTGCGCTCGTGGAGGACGGGGGCGCGCTGGAGGTCTGCGGTGGCGGGCTTTCCGAGCCCGGGTTCGAACACGCGGTCACCGTGCCCATCAGCACTACGAGACCGAGCAAACCAACCTTGTTTCCCAACATTCAGCCACCGTCCAAGACCAACGTGATCGGGCTGTCCGCCCGGAAACCCGACGCATTCTTCTCGTTCACATACTTCGGCCGCGCGACGTCGACGTCGTGAGAGTAGCCACCCCCGACGGAGTCGTGGTAGAAGTGCTCGTAGCGAAAGTCGGGGCTGTCCACATCCGTCACAGAAGGCAGCGGTTCGTACAGCGCGATTTTCTCACCGGCTATCCGATCGTTCGCGTCCTGGGTGAACTTCCGAATTTCCTCCATGCTCGCCTCATTGGCGTCGGCCAACTTGCGGAACGCCTTCTCATACGACTGCCAGACGTCCCCGCCGGTGGTTCCACCGAGTTCCGCGGTGGACTCTTCGGCTGCCGCGCCGAGAATGGCCGAGGAGGCACCCAGACCCACCGCCACAGCGCCACCGCCGGTGGCCGCT
Organism: Actinokineospora sp.; assembly: GCF_052390155.1. Lineage (NCBI taxonomy): Bacteria > Bacillati > Actinomycetota > Actinomycetes > Pseudonocardiales > Pseudonocardiaceae > Actinokineospora > Actinokineospora sp. Next base: position 112,709 of record NZ_JBQTHF010000009.1, read on the forward strand.
GCCAGCACGGCGCCGAGCACACCCGCCCCCACCTTGATCTTGACCGCCCGCCGCCGTTCGTCGTCGTCCTCCCGGAACTGGCGGGAGACCTCGATCCACTCCTCAACGAGATGTTGGTAGCTTTCCCGGACCTGCACCGCCAGCTTGTAGGCGGCGGCGTAGCCCAGCAGCATTTCCTCGACATAGCCCCGGTGCGCGTCCAGAAACCCGCGAATGCTCGAAACGTGCTGACTGAACGCGGTGGCGGCGGGGCCGTCCCAGTCGGCCAGCGCATTCGCCAGGTAGGCGACCCCGTCGTCGACATTGGTGTTGTAGGACTCGCTGCCCGCCTCGTCGAAACTGTGGAAGGCGTCCCAGATCCTCGGTGGGGAGAGCACGAGCAGGTCGGTCACCTCGACCCACAGCCGAGTGTCGACATCCGCCGGACTCCCCGGCAGACCGGAGAGGTCGCCGTCGGCGTCCATCAGCTCGTGAGTCAACAGTTCGGTGTACTCCCGGGTCATCCGATAGATGAGGTCGGCGATCAGGTTGTCGTCCGGCCACTGGGTCTGCTCGGTCATGGTCTACACCTGCCCATCGGCTCGCCGGTAGAGCTGGGCGATGTCGTGCAACGCCTCGGCCGTCGCCTCGACGACCGTGCCCGCCCGCCGCATCCGCTCCCGCAGTGTCCCGTTCAGCGCGTAGAACGCACTCTCGACATTGGGCGCCATGGTCGAGGGGGACAAACCCTCGAACCGGTTGAAGGCGCTCACCTGCTGCAATAGCAGCTCCCGCAGCTCAGGCAGCCGCACACTAGCCACCTCAGCGAGTTCGTTCAGGTCGGTTCTGAAGTTCCGCTTCAGGCGGTCGTCGTCTGGCACGTCATCCCCCTCGATCGCGAACCGTCGAGAAGTATGACGCAGCCGGACACGCTGGGGTGCCGAGTGGCTACGGAGATGAGTAGTTCCACTCAGACGTGCCGAACCCCCGAGCGGCAGCGGCGAATGCCGCCGACTCGGGGGTCGGTGGTGCGAATCCGGTCAGGCGTTGACGCGGAGTTTGGCTATGCGGTCCGGGGTGGGCCAGCGGACGTCGGTCGCCCAGCCCAGTTTCTCGAACACCCAGATCAGCCGGGCCGAGATGTCCAACTGGCCGCGCAGCACACCGTGTCGGGCCGAGGTCGGGTCGGCGTGGTGGGAGTTGTGCCACGACTCGCCGAAGCTGATGATGGCCAGCGGCCAGAAGTTCGCGGCCTTGTCCCTGGACTTGAACGGGCGCTCGCCGACCATGTGGCAGATCGAGTTGACCGACCAGGTCACGTGGTGCAGCAGCGCGACCCGGATGATCCCGCCCCAGAAGAACGCCGACAGCGCGCCCGCCCACGACCAGGTGACGAGGCCGCCGAGCAGGGCGGGCAGCAGCATCGAGATCACGGTCAGCGCGGGGAACAGCTTGTCGACCTTGCGGAGGTCCGGGTCGGCGAGCAGGTCCGGCGCGAAGCGCTCCACGTTGGTGCGGTCGCGGTCGAACAGCCAGCCCATGTGCGAGTGCCAGAAGCCCTTGGCGACCGCGACCGGGCCGGTGCCGAACAGCCACGGCGAGTGCGGGTCGCCCTCGCGGTCGGAGAAGGCGTGGTGGCGGCGGTGGTCGGCGACCCACTCGATGACCGAGCCCTGCGCGGACATGCCGCCCGCGACGGCGAGTGCGATCTTGAGCCCGCGGTTCGCCTTGAACGAGCCGTGGGTGAACAGCCGGTGGTAGCCGATGGTGACACCGAGGCCGGAGACGATGAAGAACGCCGTCGCGATGGCCACGTCGGCCCAGCCGAGGCCCCAGCCCCAGGCGAACGGCACAGCCGCGCCGAGGGCGAGCAGCGGGATGATCACGAACAGTTGCACACCCAACTGCTCGACGCCGCCACGGCGCCTGCCGATGAGCGGTTTCGGGCCTTGCACGGGGGGAGGAGTGGTCTCAAGGGTGGTCGTCACAGCGGCGGCTACCTCGGGTTGTCGGGCGTCTCCCCCAAGACGTTCCTACGGTTACGTAACCGTAAGTCTACGCGAGAATTCGAGGTCACCGGATTACGGACAGAAGAACGAAGGCCACCGTCCGGGCGGACGGTGGCCTTCGTCATAGCGAATGGGGCTCAGGCGGGTTCGCCGTACTTCTCCCGCAGCCGCGCCTCCACGGCGTCGTCGTCGGCACCCTGGGTCGTCTCACGCTCGGCTTGACGGTGCTGAGCACGGCGGACAGCCCACACGGTGACGGCGAGCGCCACCGCGAACAGCGGGTAGCCCATGGCGAGCCGGGCGAACGCGAGCCAGCCGGTGAGATCCTCGTCATAGAGCCAGCTCTGCACCACGTAGCGGGCCGCGAACACGCCGACGAAGGTGAGCGTGGCGAGGTCGTAGCCCCGCACCGACGGCTTGTCCGTGCGCCAGCTCTGGCCGCTGCCGTTGAGCAGCGACCAGATCACGCCGACCAGCGGTCTGCGCACCAGGATCGAGGCCAGGAACACCCCGCCGTAGACCAGGCTGGTCCAGATGCCGAAGAGGAAGAACCCCTTCGCCGAGCCGGTCTGGTAGGCGATGAACGCGGCGATGCCGACGCCGAAGAACCCGGAGATCGCGGGCTGCAGCGGCTCCTTGCGCACGATCCGCAGGACCGTGATGAGGACCGCGCTGCCGAGCGCGCTCCAGATGCCGATCGTCAGGCCGAAGAAGGCGTTGGCGAGCACGAACACCACCACCGGGACCGACGAGTAGATCAGACCGCTGATCCCCCCCATCTGTTCGAGCAGGGTGGGCTGCGGCTCGTCGTCGGACTGGTGGTTGACCTTCGCGGCCGGTTTCGTCATAGGGTCGTCTGCAACTCGTAGTAGGGGTTGTAGAGCACCTTGCGGCCGTCGCGGACCGCGATCCGGCCCTGCGCCTTGACGGTCCGACCGGGCTCGATGCCCGGGATCCGACGACGACCGAGCCAGACTAGTGTGACCCCGTCGGTTCCGTCGAACAGCTCCGCCTCCAGCGTGGCGACCGCGTCCCGCGGGCACAGCTCGACACTGCGTAAGCGGCCGAGCACGGTGACCTCGTCACCGGACTGGCAGTCGCAGGCGCGCCGGGCACCTTGCCGCTCGGCCTGCGCCGAGAGATCGTCCGCGTCGAGCTGTTCCACGTCCGTGGTGAGTTTCTTGACCAGACGGTGCCAATAACCGTCCCCCTTGGTGCCCATGTGATCCCGCTCCTGTGGTGGGGTCGGCCCCGACTGCCAACCCATGCACAATCAAGCGTAACCGCGCCAGGCACCGCGGGGACAAGGATCGAAGCGTGAGTGTGATCCAGCCGCACGCGGCCGTGCTGATCCCGGGCACGGGATCGGATGACGTGTTCGTCCGTGCGGTATTCGAGGTGCCGCTGGCCGCGGTCGGCCTGCGGGCCGTGACCCCCGCCCCGGTGCCCGGACCGGACCTGGTCGCGGCGCATCTCGCGGCCCTGGACGCGGCCGCGGCGGCCGGGCCGATCATCGCGGGCGGGATCTCGCTGGGCGCCCACCTCGCGGTCGAGTGGGCACTGCGCAACCCCGACCTGTGCGCCGGGCTGCTGCTCGCGCTGCCCGGGTGGTCCGGCGAGCCTGACGACGCCCCCGCGGCGGTCGCGGCGACGTTCGGCGCGGCCGACATCCGCGCCCGGGGCGCGGCCGCCGCGCTGGACTCCGCGGTGGCCGGTGTGGCGCCGTGGCTGGCCGCCGAGCTGACGCGCGCGTGGACCGGCTACGGCCTCGGCCTGGCCGACTCGCTGGCCGTCGCGGTCCGGCCCGCGCCGACCCTGGACGAACTGGCCAAGATCGACGTGCCCGCCGGGGTCGCGGCCTGTGTGGACGATCCGGTGCACCCGGCCGAGGTCGCTGCCGCGTGGGCCCGCGCGCTGCCCCGCGCGGCCCTGTGCACCACGCGGCTGGAGATCGTGGGGGTGGACCGGGAGGCGCTGGGCCGTGCCGCGGTGCTGGGTCTGCTGCGCGCCCGCGGCGCTTGAGTCGGTGGTGGCGGTTGTGGGGCCGCGGCCTGCCTATTGGGGTGGCTGTTCGGTCTGTGCCTGCGCAATGTGCTCGGCGATCGCCTGCGGCAGGTCGATCTGCAGCGGCGTGCGCACCGGCATCGGCAGGGTGCCGCGCACGACCACCGTGTTGCGGACCAGCTCGCGCAGCGCGCCCGCGCTGGTGTCGGCCAGCTCCGGTGGGCCGGCGACGACACCGCGCAGCATCCACCGCGGGCCGTCGACGCCGATGAAGCGCAGCGACACCTCGCCGAGGGCGGCGGTGAGCTCCTGGCCCCAGTCGCCGACCGCGCTGCGGACGGTGGCGCCGTCGCCGCGCAACTGCTCGGCGAGTTCGCCGCACACCTCGCGCCAGAGGCCGCCGGAGCGCGGCGCCGCGTAGGCGTTGAGGGTGAGCTGCCCGACCGGGGTGAGCACGTGCACCGCCCGCACCGGGCCCGCCGGGTCCATCTCGACCTGGAGCTGGGCGCCGTCGGGCACCGGAATGCGCACCGAGCCGAGGTCGAGCCGGGGGAAGTCGTCGTCCGGCGCGTCGGCCTCGTCGTAGGGCCCATCGGGGTGGGTCCCCACGGCACCGTCCTCGTCGTCGTAGTCCTCGTCGTCGTAGTCCTCGACGGCACCGGCCTCGTCGTGCCGTGCCACCGGTTCCCCCGCGTCGCGCTTGCGGCGCCCGCGCCCGAACAGTCCCACTAGTCCTCCGTCCCGTTCCCCGACCCCGCAGGCCCGGAGAGCACGGCGTGTCCGCCGGTCGATCCATATCCGCCGGCACCGCGCCGGGACTCGCCCAGCTCGGCCACCTCGCGGAACACCGCGTGCTCCACCCGCTGCACCACGAGCTGCGCGACCCGGTCGCCGCGGCGCAGGCTGACGGCCTCCCGCGGGTCATGGTTGATCAAACAGACCCTGATCTCGCCGCGGTAGCCCGAGTCGATCGTGCCCGGCGAGTTGACCACGCTCAGCCCCGCCCGCGCGGCCAGCCCCGAGCGCGGGTGCACGAACCCCGCGTAGCCCTCGGGCAGCGCGATCGCGATGCCGGTGCCGACGGTCACCCGCTCCCCCGGGGCGATCACGACGTCCGTCGTCGTCACCAGGTCGGCCCCCGCGTCGCCCGGTCGGGCGTACGAGGGCAGGGGAACGGCCGGATCCAACCGGGTGAGGAGTACCTCCACGCTGGGCACGAGCGGCGAGACTACTCTGGTGGCGTGACGGACACCTCGGGCACGGGGGCGCCCGCGTCGGCCGCCCCCGCGGAGCGGGCCGCGCCGCGGTACGCCGAACGGCTGTATGTGACCTGGTACCTGTGGCCGCTGCCGCTGGTCGCGGCCGGGCTGTTGGCCGCCGAGGTGCACATGGGCTACCCGGGCGTGCGGGCGTGGTTGCCGTATGTGCTGATCCTCCCGCTGACCCTGCTGCTGATCGTGCGGTTCGGCCGCACCCGGGTCGCGGTCGCGGGCGGCGAGCTGTGGGTCGCCGACGCGCACCTGCCGCTGGCGCACGCGGGTGCGGTCGAGGTGTTCCCCGCCAAGGGCAAGCGCAAGGCGCTCGGGCCCAACCTGGACCCGGCGGCCTACGTGACGCACCGCGGCTGGGTCGGCCCGCTGGTCCGCGTCGAGGTGACCGACCCGGCCGACCCGACGCCGTACTGGCTGTTCAGCACGCGACGACCCGAGGAGCTGATCGCGGCGCTGCGCGCGGAAGCGCCGACGGCATAACCGACAGCCGGGCACCGACACTCTGGTACCCGGCTGTTCACCCCCTCGTCGCGGTCGCGGCCGAGGATGCGGGTTACGCGCAGTCGCGGCAGACGAAAACGCCGCTGTTGTCCTCGGCCAGTCGGCTGCGGTGGTGCACAAGGAAGCACTTCGAGCAGGTGAACTCGTCGGCCTGCTTGGGCACCACGCGAACGGTGAGGTCTTCGCCGGAGAGTGCGGACAGGTCGGCGCCGGGGAGCTCGAAGCTCTCCGCCGTGTCCGTCTCGTCCACGTCGACGACACCGGATTGATTTTCGTTCCGCCGCGCCTTGAGCTCTTCGAGCGAGTCCTCAGCGAGATCGTCCGCCTCGCTGCGACGTGGTGCGTCGTAGTCGGTAGCCATCTTCTTTCACCCCTGCGGTCCATCAGGATGTGGTCGTGCCGCTGGTCAACGTTCCAGCGCCCCGGTTTGTGCCCGTCGGTTCTGTGACGGGGGTCTCGGCGGTCGCGTCGGGGGTTCGAGCCCATCAGAATCGATTCGGCTGACCGTCCTCGGCGACCGGAGCGGGCAGAGGGTAGCCCACGCGCCGCCCGCTCGTGCACCGCATCACCCGACCGGGTGTATTTCGACCCGACAACGGCCCGCGGCGACAACCCTCCAGCGACGTCCGACGTCCTGACTTATGGGGCTTGCCGTCGGCCCGCGCACGTGGTGCGATGCCAGCGAAGGGTCACCATACGCTACCGAGTGGTAGCTGAAGGCTATCTATACGGCCCGCGTATACCGACTGCGACACGACCGGTATCCGCGAGCCGCGAACCTCGTTGAAACGAATATGCTGATCAGCAACCGATGGTCGAGTCGGGAGGACCCGATTCCGATGCCTGCGGGGGTTTGGGCATGGTGTCCGTAGGGAGGGCCCGCACGTGGCGGCCGGGAACGTGACGAGCGGCAGGCGACCGCGGCAGCGGTACCGCAAGCGCAGGCCGCTGCCTGCGCTGATCCTGATCGCCGTCCTCGGTCTCTCCGCGACGATCGTCTGGTTCCGGGTGCTGCGGACCGACGACGCGGCCACCGCGGTCGAGTCGTGCCAGCCGCCGCCCGCCGTGGTGGCGGTGGAGGGCGAGACCGTCCCGACCCTCGGCAGGCCACTGGACGGCGACGCCCTCGACCGCACCGCGCCCGCGCCCGCGGCGGGCTCTCTGGTCCGTGTCGTCAACGCCAGCGGGCAGAACCGGCTGGCAGGCGCCGTGACCGAGACGCTGCGCGAGCTCGGGTTCACCCAGATCGCCCCGCCGGAGAACGACATCCTCTACCCCGGCGGCTCGCTGAACTGCCGCGCGCAGATCCGGTTCGGCCAGCAGGGCGTGGCCGTGGCCCGCACGCTGAGCATCCTCGAACCGTGCGCCGAACTCCTGCGCGACGAGCGCCAGGACGGCACCGTCGACCTGGCCGTCGGCAAGCGGTTCGATCACCTCAAGCCCAAGCCGGAGGCCCGCAAGGTGCTGGAACAGCTCGCGGAGTTCGTCCAGGCCAACCCGGACAACCAGGGCGGCCTGCAGGCCGACGGCACGGCGGCGGCCCCGGTCGAGGCCGACCTGATCGACGCCGCCCGCACCACCCGCTGCTGACCCGCGTCAGAACGCGCCCATGCCCGCCGTGACCAGGGCGCGGGCCAGCTCGTCCGCCACCCCCGGCGCGGCGGCGAACACGGCGTCCGCGCCCAGCTCCGGGGAGTCCCCTGGCAGCGACACCACCGCCCCCGCCTCCGCCGCGATCAGCGCGCCCGCCGCCCAGTCCCACCGCGACAGGCCGCGCTCGACGTAGCCGTCGACCCAGCCCGCGGCGACCGCGCAGAGGTCGAGCGCCGCCGACCCGGAGCGCCGGATGTCGCGCACGACGCCGAGCAGCCGGGCCACGGCCGCGGCCTGGGACTGTCGCCGGTCCACCGCGTAGGCGAACCCGGTGGCCACCAGCGCGACGTCCAGCGACGCGGGCGCGGACACGCGCAGCGGGCGGCCGTCGAGCCAGGCGCCGTGGCCACGTGCGGCGGTCCAGCGGCGGCCGCTCGCGGGCTCCACCACGGCCCCCGCGACGGACACGCCGCCGACCTGGGCCGCGACCGACACGGCGTACCAGGGGTAGCCGTAGAGGTAGTTCACGGTGCCGTCGATGGGGTCGACCACCCAGGTGACGCCGTCCCCCGCCGTGCCGCCGTCTTCTTCGCCCAAGACCGCGTCGGCCGGGCGCAACTCGGCCAGGCGGGCCCGGATCAGGCGTTCGGCGGCTCGGTCGGCCGCGGTGACCACGTCGGTGGCCGTCGATTTGGTGTCGACGTCGCGGATGGCGCTCTCCCTGGTGGTCCTGGCGAGTTCGGCCGCCTCCGCGGCGATCACGACGGCGATCTCGGCCAGGTCCGGCGCTGTGCTGCCCACACGGCCATCCGACCACACGTCAGCGCGGGCGGCTAATCTCTGCGGCGTTGGTTCTGAATCGAGTACGAAAGGACCCGGGGATGGGTGCAACCCGCGGTTTCGGCGTGGACATCGGCGGTTCGGGCATCAAAGGCTGTGTGGTCGACCTGACGGCGGGCAAGCTCGACGGCGAGCGGGTTCGGATCGCGACCCCGACCCCGTCCACGCCGGAGGCCGTCGCGGAGGTCGTGGGCGACATCGTCACCCGGTTCGACTGGGACGGCCCGGTCGGCGTGACGCTGCCCGCGGTGATCAAGAAGGGCACCGCGAAAACCGCGGCCAACATCGACAAGTCCTGGTTGGAGGCCGACGCGGGCGCGCTGTTCACCAAGCGCCTCGGCCGGGACGCGGGCCAGGTGGTCGTGCTCAACGACGCGGACGCCGCGGGCATGGCCGAGATCCGCTACGGCTGGCCGGGCGACCAGGACGGCGTTGTCGTGCTGCTGACCTTCGGCACCGGCATCGGCAGCGCGCTGTTCCTCGACGGCAAGCTCGTGCCCAACACCGAGTTCGGCCACCTGGAGATCGACGGCCACGACGCGGAGACCCGCGCCGCGGCGTCGGTGAAGGACGAGGAGGGGCTGTCCTGGGAGGAGTGGGCGGCCAGGGTGACCCGCTACATCAACGGCCTGGAGAACCTGATCTGGCCCGACCTCATCATCGTCGGCGGCGGGGTCAGCAAGAAGGCCGACAAGTGGCTGCCGATGCTCGACGTGCGCACCAAGGTCGTGCCTGCCGAACTCCGCAACGACGCGGGCATCGTGGGCGCCGCCGTGGCCGCCACACTGGCCGCGGAATCCTGACACCGCACGCGGAGAGGTCCCCTTGGGGCACTCCGCCGCGACATTCGACGTTGGCGTGTCCCGAGGACACGCCGTGCGTCGCTACAATGGAACAGACCCGCGCTGAACAAGCCACCGGGTTCTCCCCCGAACTCCGGCAGTGACCAGGGCTTTTCCACCTCGGGCGCAGCCGTTATGGACAGTTGTGAAAGGGCGTACGTGGCAGCCGCACGAACCGCAACCCGACGCTCCACCGCGTCGGCGAGCGCCGCCAAGACGGCCAAGAGCTCACCGGCAGACGAAGAAGAGCTGACGGGCGCGACCAAGACGACGGCGAAGAGAGCCGCGGGCGCCAAGCCCGCCGCCCGGGCGGCCAAGAAGCCCGCCGCCAAGGCGGCACCGGCGGCCAAGAAGTCCGCCGACGGCCCCGACGGCGAGGAGTCCGAGGAGCCGGAGAGCCCCGACTTGGCCGATCTGGAGGAGGTCGAGGTGGAACCGGTCGACGACACCGTCGACGAGCCGGAGGAGAAGGACCCCAAGGAGACCAAGGAAAGCGACTTCGTCTGGGACGAGGAGGAGTCCGAGGCGCTGCGGCAGGCGCGCAAGGACGCCGAGCTGACCGCCTCCGCCGACTCGGTCCGCGCCTACCTCAAGCAGATCGGCAAGGTCGCCCTGCTCAACGCCGAGGAGGAGGTCGAACTCGCCAAGCGGATCGAGGCCGGCCTCTACGCCGCGGAGCGGGTGCGCAAGTCCGAGGAGGAGAGCGAGAAGCTGCAGCCGCAGATGCGCCGCGATCTGCGGTGGATCGTGCGCGACGGCGAGCGCGCCAAGAACCACCTGCTGGAGGCCAACCTGCGGCTCGTGGTGTCGCTGGCCAAGCGCTACACCGGCCGCGGCATGGCGTTCCTGGACCTGATCCAGGAGGGCAACCTGGGGCTGATCCGCGCGGTCGAGAAGTTCGACTACACCAAGGGCTACAAGTTCTCCACCTACGCCACCTGGTGGATCCGGCAGGCGATCACCCGCGCGATGGCCGACCAGGCCCGCACCATCCGCATCCCGGTGCACATGGTCGAGGTCATCAACAAGCTCGGCCGCATCCAGCGCGAGCTGCTCCAGGATCTGGGCCGCGAGCCCACCCCGGAGGAGCTGGCCAAGGAGATGGACATCACCCCGGAGAAGGTGCTGGAGATCCAGCAGTACGCCCGGGAGCCCATCTCGCTCGACCAGACCATCGGCGACGAGGGCGACAGCCAGCTCGGTGACTTCATCGAGGACAGCGAGGCCGTGGTGGCGGTGGACGCGGTCTCCTTCACGCTGCTGCAGGACCAGCTCCAGTCGGTGCTGGCCACCCTGTCCGAGCGTGAGGCGGGCGTCGTGCGGCTGCGGTTCGGCCTCACCGACGGCCAGCCGCGCACCCTGGACGAGATCGGCCAGGTCTACGGCGTCACCCGCGAGCGCATCCGCCAGATCGAGTCGAAGACGATGTCGAAGCTGCGCCACCCGTCGCGCTCCCAGGTCCTGCGCGACTACCTGGAGTAAATTCGGATCGCACCCGAGACGCGGCGCGCCCCACCCGGCCGCCCGGAGCCCGGCCGTGCCGCCCGCACCCCCACCCCCCGCCGGGCACACCC
>NZ_JBQTHF010000010.1:0-49684 GCF_052390155.1 Actinokineospora sp.
TATGATACATATCAGGCGGTCCGTTTTCGTGAGAACTGAGTCTGGTAACCCAATTCTCTCAACAAACGGGCCGCCGCTCACGTCAACACGCCGGGCCAGTTCCCGATCGGCCACGTGAATAAGCCTCCTTGAGTGACTCCGCCCGAAAGAACCGCACCCGTTGTTGCTGCAGGTGCCTGCTCACCTTCGGGACACCCGCCACGGAGCCCAGAGTGGTGATCTCGTCCGGGTGGCGCTCCGCGTACACGGCCAGCAACTGCTGTAGGAAGCGGGCCTCCCCTGACGTGTACTCATCCGGCGGCGCCTCGCTGTCACCGCGTGCGGGAAGCGACGTGGCGAACCGGGCCGCGTGCCACCTGGTCCGGCTGTGAGTGCTCAGCGCGTCCAGCACCTCCACTGACCTGAACCTGGCGAAGTCGGTCCCCGCCGCCAGCTTCCGCACCGCGTCGAGCGTGTCCCCATTCAACTTCTTCACCTGCGGCTCGCCCTCGACGAGCAGGGCCAGGAAACTCTCGCGCAGAGTGGTCGGATTACTGATCAACATGTTGAACCGAGTCGACAACCCCTTGGGCGCCAGGAACTGGTAAGTGTCGGGCAGGCTGTACGCCCCCTCGATCACAGACACGAAGACCTTGAGCATCTCAGCGGCAGCAACGGAGAAGCTGAGCGGCCTCTCGTAGTGCTTGGCCTGGAAGCAGTCCCACGGCCCCTCGAACTGCCGGTCGGACTTGAACCCGACGATGTCCGTGCCCCTGTCGCCCGCCCCACCGAGCAGCTTGATCTGGACATAGTCTTCCTCCACTGCGGTGGCCCACTCGCGGATGAACTCCTCCCACTCGTCGGGCGAGTACAGCCGGATGCGCCCCACTGGCGGGACAGGTGGGCCATCCAAGGCCACAGACGGGGCCGAGTCGGCGGGCAAGGGGATGTCACTAAAGGCCGCATGCCCGCCCACCTGCTGTTCCTCCGTAGTCACGCCGCCTCCCTCCGCCTTCTTGGTCGACTGCTCACCCTAGACGGGACGGGGCGGATGCGGACGCGTCCGCTGATGGGCGGCACGCACGCGGTCGCCTGGCCAGATAGCGAACCAGCGGCGCACCACGAATCTCGCGGCCCCGGAATACGGCGACAGGCACCGCCACACGCACACCAAACAGGAAACAACCCGGCAGCAAGCTCTCATTCGCCTGGCGTCGACCATCCGCTATTGCCCCAATGGGGGCTGTTCGAAGGCAGTCATGATCGCGGAGCGGTCGACGCGGCGCAACGACCAACCAGCGGTCGGCAAGCTTCGGGCCGTACCGTCTGAAGGACGATGGCTGCGCCGAGCTACCGCGAGCCAGGCCAGCGAGACCATCAACAGTCAAACGGCTGGTACTCATACCTGGTAGGTGTCTTCGAGTACCAGCCGCCCGGCTGTTGATGTTGCCCATGTTTTTGGTGCCCCCGGCAGGACTCGAACCTGCGGCCAAGAGCTTAGAAGGCTCCTGCTCTATCCGCTGAGCTACAGGGGCGTGGACGGCGCTGCTGCCGGGAGCAGCAGGGTAAACCGTCCCGGTACGTCTGATCGTTCCGAACGCCTCGACCGTTTCGTACTTGCACCGGTCGTGTGATGAACCTGGCGCTGATGGGTCACGCGGAGGCGGTGGATGCGCGCTCGGTCAGCGTGACCGCGAGGGTCGAGACGGGTCCGGGTCTGGCGCCGTCGAGTAGTCGTAGGGCTAGTTCGCCTGCTATTCGGCCCTTCTCGGCCAGGTCTTGGCGGACCGTGGTCAGTGGCGGGTCGGCCCACTGGGCGGCCGGGGTGTCGTCGAAGCCGACGACCGAGAGGTCGGCTGGTACGCGCAGGCCCAGGTCGTCGGCGGCACGGACGGCGCCGAGGGCGAGTTCGTCGGACATGCACAGCAGCGCGGTGGGTCGCGGGTCGCGGGTGAGGAGCCAGCGGGCGCCCTCGCGGCCGTGGTCACGCAGACAGCCGGGGGCCTCCCAGATCGGCACCTGGTCGGCGCGGACACCCAGGCCGGCCAGATAGCCGCTCACCCGATCGCGGGTCACCCGGAATCGCGCCGCCCGCAGGCGTTGGGGGGTTACCGGGCCGCGTTTGCCGTCGGTGCCGAGGGCGAAGGCGAGGATGGCCACGCGGCGGTGGCCGAGGGCGGTCAGGTGGCGGGCCGCGAGGGTGGCGCCCGCTTCGTCGGCGACCTCGACGCGGGCCGAGTCCGGCACGACGGGTTGGTCGATGACCACCAGCGGCAGGGACCGGCGGCGTACTTCCGCGAGCGCGGGGGCGTCGTCCGGGAGTGAATAGGCGACGGCGATGTCCGCGTGCGCCCGGGCGACGCTCTCCGGGCGTGGCCCAGCCTCTACGCCCGGCATCAGCAGCAGGGCCCGCTCGCCACTGTCCATAGTGGACGAGAGGCTGTCCAGCACGATGGTGAGCGCCGGGTCGGAGAACGCGGCGGACAGCCCGCTGCCGAGCATGAACGCGACGGCGCCGCCGCGGCGGGTGGCCAGGCTGCGGGCCACCGGGTCCGGCCCGGCGTACCCGAGCCGGGTCGCGGTCAGGATGATCCGCTCGCGCAGTGCGGCCGAGAGTTGGTCGGGCCGGTTGTAGGCGTTCGACACCGTCGCCCTGGACACCCCGACCTCACGCGCCACGGTGTCCAGGGTCGGCCGTCGAACCCGTCCCTGACTCACGGCTCCAAGCCTAATCCCGGTTGTCCCGGGTGCACTCGCTGGTGAGTGCTGAAGCGCTTCAGTACAGTGGGCCGCAGCAACCCTGTGGAAGGAGTCGCGGTGCGGTTCGGTTTCCGGGCGGACATCACTGCCGTCCTCGTCGTCTTCGCCCTCAACGGCGCCGTCTTCGGCTCCTGGGCATCCCGCGTGCCCGCCCTCGCCGCGCAGGTGGGGGCCGCCGAGGGCGCACTCGGGCTGTCCCTGCTCGGCGCCAGCGTCGGCATGATCCTGGCCGCGTCGGTCACCGGCAGGCTGTCGGTCCGCTACGGCGCCCGCGTCCTTGTCGGCGCGTCGGCGGTCGCCGCGTGCGCGGTGGTTCCCGCCCTCGGTCTCGTGCCCGACCCGGTGCTGCTCGGCGTGGCCCTGGCCGCGCTCGGCGCGAGTGTCGGGATGCTCGACGTGGCGATGAACATCGCCGCGGTCACCGTGGTCCGCCGTACCGACCGCCCGCTCATGCCGGTGTTCCACGCCGCGTTCAGCTTCGGCGGGTTGATCGGGGCGGGCGGCGCGGCGCTGGCCGTCGCGGTCGGGTGGGCGCCGCTCCCGCACCTCGCGGTGGTGGGCATGGTGGTGGCGGTGGCCGCGCTGGCTGTGGTCCGGTCCGTACCGAACGAGGTGATCCCCGAGGTCACGCCCGTCGCGACCGGGCCGGTGCCGGTCCGCAGGCCGGTGCTGTGGCTGCTGGCCGCGGTCGCGCTGTGCTCGGCTGTCGCCGAGGGGGCTAGCGCAGACTGGTCTGCCCTGTTCGCCGTGCAGTACCGGGGCATCGGTGAGTCCTCGGCCGCGTTCGTCTACGGCACGTTCTCTGTCGCCATGGCGATAACCCGGTTGTTCGGCGAACGCGCCGAGCGCCGGTTCGGCCCGGAGCGGCTGCTGGTCGGCGGCGCGCTGCTGGCGGGCGGGGGCCTGCTGCTGTCGACCCAGGTGCCCGTGGCCGCCGCGACCTTCGCCGGGTTCGCCCTCGCGGGCGTCGGCCTGGCCTACGCGTTCCCCATCGCGCTGAGCCTCGCGGGCGCGGCGGGCAGGCGGGCGGACGGCACCGGCGGTGAGCGCGAGATCGGCTTCGTCACCACGATCGCCTACAGCGGATTTCTCGCGGGCCCGCCGCTGATCGGCGGCATCGCGCACCTCACCGACCTGGCGTTCGCGCTGGCAGTCGCGGGTGTCGTGGCCGCGGTGATCGCGCCTGCCGCGCTCGCCGCGGCGGCTGCCGGGCGCCGGGAGCGGGCTAGGCGCGCGGAAGCCGCGCCAACACCGTCTCGGTGATCGTCTGCAGTAGCCCGAGCACCTTGTCCTCGGCGGCGTCCCGCTTGTCCATGGCGACCACGAGCGACCGGTCCGGCCGCACGGCGACGGCGGCCACGCAGGTCCGGTAGCCGTCGGACACCCCGCAGTACACCCAGGTCGAGTGGCCCATCGTGGTCTCCTCGCGGCCCTTGGGCTGGTCGCGGCGCACCTGGTCGAACGGCTTGTAGAACGCCACCAGCACAAGGTCGCCCGACGCGCCCGCGCCGAGCGGGAACGTGCACGACTCCGGGAAGGCGGCTGCCCGGTGCTGTGGCGTGCCCGACAGGCCGCCGGACTGGGCCAGGTCCTCTGGCCGCACGAGCCGGCAGGTGTCCACCCCGGCCAGGTCGCGCGACCCCGGGATGCGCACCCCGCTCGGCGCGGACGTGGGCTCGACCACCGCACCGAACCCGGCGGCGGGGACCGGCACGCCCGGCACGGCTGACCCGCACGCGGTCAGCGCGAGGATCGATACGGCGACGACAGCCGGGCGAAGTCTCACGGGACCAAGGTAACGGGAGTCGGAATCCCGCGAACTCCGCCGGTGGCCTTGCGCCCACTACGCTCATCGTTGTGTCGGTAGACAGCCCACCGGAAGACAAAGCTCGGTCCGTCGTCCGTCGGGGCGCGGGTGTTCTGCCGCTGCTGCTCGTCGGCGGATTGCTCGCCGCCTTGGTCGCCGCGGCGCTCGTGGTGCTCACCGGCGGCGATCGCTACGTGATTCTCGGCCTGCCCACGCCGGACGCAGTCACCGAACACGGCCTGACCGTCGTACGCGTGCTTGCCGAAATCGGCAGCGTTGTCGCCGTCGGTTCGCTGCTCTTCGCCGCCTTTCTGGTGCCGCCCCAGCCCTCCGGCGTCCTCGACGTGGGCGGTTACGCGGCGGTGCGGTCCGCGGGCTGGGGAGCCGCCGTGTGGTTCGTCGGCGCGCTGCTCTCCGCACCGCTCACCGCCGCCGACGCGGTCGGCAGGCCGATCTCCGACGTGCTGCCGACCGACATCCTGCTCAACCTGGTCGGCTCGCTGCCGCAGGCGAAGGCGTGGCTGGTCACCGCGGCTATCGCGCTCGCGGTGTTTGTCGGCACGCGCATAGTGCTTACCTGGGGTTGGACCACGGCGTTGTTCTTCGTCGCGCTCGCGGGCATCGTGCCGGTCGCGGTGACCGGGCACTCGTCGAGCGGCGGGCAGCACGACCTGGCCACCAACAGCCTGCTGTTCCACCTGGTCGCCGCCGCGCTGTGGGTGGGCGGGCTCATCGCCCTGCTGGCGCACGGCCGCCGCACCGCCGACCACCTCGGCCTCGCCGCCCGCCGGTTCTCCCGGATCGCGCTGGTGTGCTGGATCGTTATGGCGGTGTCCGGCGTGGTCAACGCCTGGGTCCGGCTCCCGCTCGGCGATCTGTTCACCACCTCGTACGGCTTGCTCGTGCTTGCCAAGACGGCCGCGTTGCTCGTCCTGGGCGTGTTCGGCTATCTGCAGCGTGAGCGGGCAGTCAAGGCTGTCGAGGGTGCCCGTGCCACGTTGGTGCGCCTTGCGGCTGTCGAGGTGCTGATCATGCTTGTCACGTTCGGCCTAGCCGCCGCGTTGTCCAGGACGCCGCCGCCGGAGTCGGCCACGGTCGAGCCGGGCCGGGTCGAACTACAGCTCGGTTACCCCCTCGACGGCGCGCCGACGGCGTTGCGCCTGCTGTTCGACTGGCGCTTCGACCTGGTGTTCGGCACCGCCGCGATCGTGCTGGCCGTGCTGTACCTGCGCGGGGTGTTCCGGTTGCGCGCGCGGGAGATCGCGTGGCCGGTCGGGCGCACGGTGGCGTGGCTCGCGGGGTGCTTCGTCATCCTGTTCGCCACCTCGTCCGGCTTCGGCCGGTATGCGCCCGCCATGTTCAGCGTGCACATGGAAACGCACATGATGCTGTCCATGCTGGCGCCAGTGCTGTTGGTGCTGGGCGCGCCGATGACCTTGGCGCTGCGCGCGATCGCGCCCGCGGGAAAGGACGCGCCGCCGGGGATGCGCGAGTGGATTCTGGCGTTCGTGCACTCGCCGGTGTCGCGCGCGCTCACCAACCCCGTGGTCACTCTGGTGCTGTTCGTCGGGTCGTTCTATGGCCTCTATCTGTCCGGGCTGTTCGATTCGGCGTTGCCCGAACACTGGGCGCACCTGCTGATGAACGCCCATTTCCTGCTGGTGGGTTATCTGTTCTATTGGCCGGTCATCGGGATCGACCCCGCGCCGCACAAGCTGCCGCACCTGGGCAGGCTCGGCCTGGTGTTCGCGTCCATGCCGTTCCACGCGTTCTTCGGCGTGATCCTGATGAGCATGCAGACCGTGGTCGGCGCGGTGTTCTACCGTGGCCTCGCGCTCCCGTGGAACAACGATCTGCTGGCCGACCAGCGCCTCGGCGGCGGGATCGCCTGGGCGTCCGGCGAGATCCCGCTGCTGGTCGTGCTCATCGCGCTGCTCGTGCAGTGGGCCCGCGCCGACGACCGCGAGGCACGGCGGTCGGACCGGCGCGTCGACTCGGGCGACAGCGACGACCTCGACGCCTACAACGCGATGCTCAAGCAGATGGCGAACCCCAACAAATAACATGCCGCCCGGACACTTTCGCGCGTATTGAGGCCGGGTTATCCACATAGGTCCATTTTGTCCACAGATTCTGCGACCCCCTGGCGATCCCTTTGGCGGCCCGGCACCGTTGGTCGTGTCGACACGCGAGGTGCCGACCCGACAAGAAGGGGTGGACCCGTGTTCGAGACACAGGTGACGCTGGTGGGCAAGGTCGTCGGCGACGTAAGCCGACGCCGATTCGAGGACGACGTGACGATCGCGCACTTCCGGCTGATGACCCAGGAACGCAAGTTCGTCCGCGAGACCGGCGAGTGGACCGACGGCGATCGCATGTTCGTCACCGTCCGGTGCTGGCGCAAACTCGGTGACAACGTGCTCGCCTCGCTCGCGCGCGGCGACCAAGTGGTGGTCACCGGGAGGCTCTATCACCGCGAGTACGAGACCGAGGGCAAACAGCGACTCAGCGTCGAGGTCGACGCGCGGTCGGTGGGACCCGACCTCTCCCGCTGCACCGTCACGATCGACCGACACGTGTGGGACGACGCTCCCGCCGTGCCGGTCGCGGCCTAGGGGTCGGCCGTGGACGCGCGCGCGACCGCTGAACATCGGGTTCGGCCGCGGCACCCGCTCGCCGCGGCACCGGTCCCGACCTGCCCGGCCGCCCGCTCGACCCGACCGCGCTCAGGCGCCGGATCCGACCGCTCTACGATCGCGAACATGGCCGAGTTCATCTACACCATGAAGAAGGTGCGCAAGGCGCACGGGGACAAGGTCATCCTTGATGACGTCACGATCCAGTTCTACCCAGGCGCGAAGATCGGGGTGGTGGGTCCCAACGGCGCGGGCAAGTCGAGCGTGCTCAAGATCATGGCGGGGCTGGACCAGCCGAACAACGGCGAGGCGTTCCTCTCGCCCGGCTACTCGGTGGGCATTCTGCAGCAGGAACCCCCGCTGACCGAGGACAAGACAGTCCTGGGCAACGTCCAGGAAGCCGTCGGTGAGATCAAGCAGAAGCTCGACCGGTTCAACGAGATCGCCGAGCTGATGGCCACCGAGTACTCCGACGAGCTGATGGACGAGATGGGCAAGCTCCAGGAGGAGCTCGACCACGCCGACGCGTGGGACCTCGACTCCCAGCTCGAACAGGCCATGGACGCGCTGCGCTGCCCGCCGCCAGACGCCGATGTCACGATCCTCTCCGGTGGCGAGCGCCGTCGGGTCGCGCTGTGCAAGCTGCTGCTGTCCAAGCCCGACCTGCTGCTCCTCGACGAGCCCACCAACCACCTCGACGCCGAGAGCGTGTTGTGGCTGGAGCAGCACCTCGCCCAGTACGCGGGTGCCGTGCTCGCCGTCACCCACGACCGGTACTTCCTCGACAACCTGGCCGAGTGGATCCTGGAGATCGACCGCGGCCGCACCTACCCGTACGAGGGCAACTACTCCACCTACCTGGAGAAGAAGGCCGAGCGTCTCGCGGTGCAGGGTAAGAAGGACCAGAAGCTGCAGAAGCGCCTCAAGGACGAGTTGGCCTGGGTCCGCTCCAACGCCAAGGCGCGGCAGACCAAGTCCCGCTCCCGCCTAGACCGCTACGAGGAGATGGCCGCCGAGGCCGAGAAGACCCGCAAGCTCGACTTCGAGGAGATCCAGATCCCGCCGGGCCCGCGCCTGGGCAGCGTGGTCGTGGAGGTCGAGAAGCTGCGCAAGGGCTTCGACGACCGGATCCTGATCGACGGCCTGTCCTTCGACCTGCCGCGCAACGGCATCATCGGGGTGATCGGCCCGAACGGCGTCGGCAAGACGACGCTGTTCAAGACCATCGTCGGGCTTGAGCAGGCGGACGACGGCCAGGTCAAGGTCGGCGAGACCGTCCGGCTGTCCTACGTCGACCAGAACCGCACGAACCTCGACCCCAAGAAGACGGTGTTCGAGACGGTCTCCGGCGGCCTCGACTACATCCAGGTCGGCCAGGTCGAGATGCCCTCGCGCGCGTATGTCAGCGCGTTCGGCTTCAAGGGGCCTGACCAGCAGAAACCCGCGGGCGTGCTGTCCGGCGGCGAGCGTAACCGGCTCAACCTCGCGCTGACGCTCAAGCTGGGCGGTAACCTGATCCTGCTCGACGAGCCCACCAACGACCTCGACGTCGAGACCCTGGGCTCGCTGGAGAACGCACTCGAACAATTCCCGGGCTGTGCCGTGGTCATCTCACACGACCGGTGGTTCCTCGATCGCGTCGCGACGCACATCCTTGCCTGGGAAGGCACCGAGGAGTCCCCGGCCAAGTGGTTCTGGTTCGAGGGCAACTTCGAGGGCTACGAGAAGAACAAGATCGAGCGGTTGGGCGCCGACGCGGCCCGCCCGCACCGGGTGACCTATCGCAAACTGACCCGGGACTAGACGGGGGACCGGCGTGGCGGCCTGGAACGAGTTACCCGCGGAAGGCGGCTCGCCGGAGTGCGAGGCGCTCGTGGACGCGGCCGACCGGCTGCGCTGGAGCGCTCCCGAACTGGCCGTCCAGTTCGCGGTGCGCGCGCTCGCGAACGGCACCATGGACCCGGCGGCCAGGACGCGGGCCCAGGAGTTGCTGGGCACCTCGCTCGTCGGCCTCGGTAGACACGCCGAGGCCGTCGAGCCCGCCCTGATCGCGTTGCGCGCGGCCACCGGCGGCGGCTTGGTCGAGCGGGCCGCCACGCTTCGGATAGCGCTGGCCGCCTGCGCGCGTGCGCTCGGCGAGCCGCTGGCGGGCTGCGAGGCGCTGCGGCCGGTGCTGCAGACCCGCGCGGCCAAGCCTGCCACCCGGGCACTGGCACTCGGCCAGTTCGTCGCCTGCGCCGCGCACGTCGGCGGCCGCGACGACCTGGAGGACGCGCTCGCCGAGGCCGACCGTCTGCTCGCCGCCGACGAGGTGCTCAGCCAGGACGGCCGCAGACTCGAACGCGCGCTGCTGTGCGTGCGGTTCGCCTCGTATCACCGCCGCCACGGTGACACCGAGGCCGCGGCCGAGTCCGCCCGCGACGGCCTCACCCTGCTCAACCGGCTCACCGACAAACGGCTCGAAGGCGGCCGGGTGCGCGGCAGGCTCGCCCTCGAACTGGTCTGCGCCCTGCTCGACGACGGCGACCTCGACGAGGCCGCCAAGGTCGCCGCGCCGTCGCTCGGCGAGCCGGTGCGGGCCACCTCCGCGCCCGCGCTGGGCCGCATGCGGCTCGCCGTCGCCACCCGCGTGCACCTGCCCGCGGGCCGCACCGAGGTCGGGCGCACCCTGCTTGTCGACGTCATCCGCTCCGCCGAGCGACACGGCCTC
Organism: Actinokineospora sp.; assembly: GCF_052390155.1. Classification (NCBI taxonomy): domain Bacteria; kingdom Bacillati; phylum Actinomycetota; class Actinomycetes; order Pseudonocardiales; family Pseudonocardiaceae; genus Actinokineospora; species Actinokineospora sp. Next base: position 9,893 of record NZ_JBQTHF010000010.1, read on the forward strand.
GACTCCCTGCTCGCCGACACGTGGACCTTTCTCGCCCACGCCGAGGAGCAGTCCGCACGCCCGACCGACGCGCTGCACGCGCTCCGCTCGGCCCGCGCCGCCGAACACCGCCACCTGCGGGCCGTCGAACTGGCCAAGCACCGCCTGAGCGCCGAATTCGGTTCCGCCCAGCAGCCCGAACGCGCGATTTCGTTGCTCCGCGCCACCATCCGGCCCGCGGCCGCCGCGGTTTCGTTGCCCCATCAGGGTTCCCGCGCGGCATCCCGGAGCGCGGGCCAGCCGGTACCGGATCCCGCCCGACAAGCACCGACCGCCAAGTCGGCCGCCGACAAGCCTTCCGCTTCGGAGCACGACGTGTCGCGCAAGAGCGTGTTCGCCAACGCGGGCGCGGAGAGCACGTTCGCCGTCACCCTCGTTCGGGTAGCCCCGTTCGGCACTGTCGAGCCGGTGGACCCCACTGAGCCGCCGGTCCCGGTGGGCGGCGACATCGCCCTCAACGCACTCGCCACCCATGTCCGCGACCTGGCGCCCGACCACGCCGAACTCCTCCGCTCCGACCGCGGCGAGTTCGCCGTCCTCCTCCCGCGCACCTCCCGCGACGAAGCGGAATGCCTCGCCGCCACCATCCGCGCCGCCGCCGTCGACTCCGCGTGGCTCGTCGACGATCAGGGCCGCGAAGTGGGCATCAGCACCGCCGTCGCCGCCCAGCCCGCCATCGGCGACGCCCCCCGGCACGGCATCGAGTCCCTCCTGCAATCCGCCCGCGACGCTCTCTCAGCGCCGACACCGGACAGCCCAGCGCAGGTCTCGCCCCCCGCCCATGCCGTCCCGAAGTCCGCCGCGGCGGCAGGCAGACCGAGTCGAACCACCGCGAACCCCACAGATCGCACCTCCCGCGCCACCGATTCCACATCCCACGCTTCGCGCCCGGATCACGCACCGTCCCCGGGTGTTCTACGGTCCGGCAACGCACCGTTGCGCGCCTCGCGCCAGCGCCCGGACACCACGCCGTCCCCGGACGTCGCCCACTCGGTGGCACCGACGTCTGGTAGGCCCCCGATTCCCTCGCCGACTCCGGCCGGGGCACCCGAATCGGCATCCACGTCGGAAACCGTGGCGGCCCTCCGCGACGCCCTGCTGTCCTCGCCCGCGACCACCGAGACGCTCTCCGCGACCGTGGCCGCCCTCCGGGAAGCACTGGATTCCTCGGCGAGTCAGTTCGCCGGTCCGCGACCTGAGGGATGGCGACCTGGTGTGTCCCAGCCACCCGCGGAACCGGACTTCGCACCCACCGATCGCGAACCGGGCCAACCGACGTCGCCCCCCGCGACCTCGCCGTCGCTGAACACCGCCAGTCCACCCGCGCCGTCGCCTGGCGAGGCGGTGGCTCCGCCCACTGCCAATGCCCAGTCACTGCTCAGCCGGTTCGGGATCACGCCCGCCCCGGGCGGCGGCAGGCGCCGGGCACCGGACGAGGAGCAGTCCGCGGTTAGCCCGACCACCGAGACCGAGCGTGCGGCGGCCGGTGACTCGGCAGCGGAGACCGGGGCCCTGCGATCCCGCCTCGAACCCGAGGTCGCGCCGCGGGCGACGATCCCGGTCGTACCCGAACCCGACGACGTGCCCGAACCACCCTCCCGGCCCGACATCCCCGACCCCGTCGAACCCGACCCGATTCCGCCGGTCCCGCTCGAACCGTCGATCCCGCCCGATGACCCGCTCGGTCCCGGTCATCCCCTTCCGCCGGAGCACCCCGTCGGTCCCGGACAACCGGGCGATCCCGATCGCCGGGTTCGTCCTGATTCCGCTGAGATCGAGCCTGCGACGGTTGGTGCGCTGCTGGCCCGACTGGGTGAACTCGCCGCGTCGGGCGGGATTGATGTGGCGCCTGTTCTCCAGCCTGCGGGAACGGGCGCACTCGTCCAGGCCCCGACTGAACCCGAGCCGGTGACTCGTTCGGGCGCGCAGTCCGCGGAGGTGACGACCACGGCGACGCGGCCGCGCACCTCGACCGCCGCGGCGGCCTGGCTCCGCCGGGCGGGACGACCACTGTCCGACGGCGAGGTGCCTGCCGCTGATGGTGCGGCGGAAGCACGGCAGGCGGCCGTGGGTGACGCCGACCTCGGCGCACAGCCACCGTCGGCCGACGGGGACGGACGCAGGCCCCGCGGCCTCACCGCACGCCGCGACCGGACGGCGTCGAGTGGGCTGGCCAACCTGCTCGCCGAGGCGCTGGTCGCCTTCCAGTCCACGCATCCAGAGTGGCCGCAGACGATGGGGGACCGGCCGACCGAGGCCCTGCCCGCCGAAACGTGGGCCGCGGACCCCACCGCGGCGGAGCCGGAGCCCACGAGCAACCGCGAGGGGCGGCGGCGCGCTGATGAGGTCGGGAATGTCGGCGCCGGGGACAGCGCCCGTGGCGTCGAGGGGCGGCGGCGGGCGGACGCGTGGGGTGCGCAAGCGCACGGCGTTCGGGGGCGGCATCGGTCGTCGGAATGGGCGCCCGCCGACCTCGACGGGGGGTGACGGTGTCCCAGTCGGACAGTCCACGTTGCCCGGCCGTTTCCAGCGGGTTTCCGGCCGCACAAGAACGTTCTATCGATTCGCGGACAGTTCCCAGGGGTGCCACGGACCGGCGCGCGGCGGCACTACTGTGTGAGGCGTATGTGGCACACCGGCGTGCCACCTAGCGTGGAGCCGCCTGAAATGACCTCGACTGGAATTTCGTCCCGCACCGACAGAGCCGTCAGCGTCGACGGCTCGAAGTCTGCCGGACGCCCGGTCAGCCCCAGCCCCGAGCAGGCCAGAGACGACCTCATCGAGCGGGCCGCCGAGCAGGCGGCCGACATCGCCGACCTCGTCCGCCTGTACTACCGCTACATCCCGCCGGAGGAGGTCATCGACGACGACCCGGTGGACCTCGTGGGCGCGGTGCGGTCGCACGCGCGGCTCGCGCTGCGGCGGGTGAAGGGGCGGCCCGCGGTCCGCATGCTCAACCCGACCGACTCGGCGGACGGCTGGAACACGCCCGGCTCCGTGGTCCAGTTGGTCACCGACGACATGCCGTACCTGGTCGAATCCGTGTCCGCCGAACTGGTGCGGCGCGGCGTGCAGGTGCAGCGGGTCGCGCATCCGATCGTCGTGGTGCGCCGCGACTTCACCGGCGGACTGCTCGACGTGCTGCCCACCGCCGACCCCGACGACCCGCCCGGCGACGCGTTCGCCGAGTCCTGGATGTCCATCGAGGTCGACCTGATCACCGACGCCGACCGGGCGCGGGAGATCGAGACCGGCCTGCTGTCGGTGCTCACCGACGTCCGCGAGGTCGTCGAGGACACCGACCGGATGGTGGGCACCGCCCGCGCCCTGGCCGACCAGTTGGCGGCCGACCCGCCGCCGCTGGACGCCGAGCAGGTGGCCGACGGCGCGGCGCTACTGCGCTGGCTGGCCCAGGGCCACTTCACCTTCCTCGGCTACCGCAACTACGAACTGGTCCGCACCGAGACCGACGGTGAACCCGCGCTGCGAACGGTGCTGGCCAGCGGCCTCGGCGTGCTGCGCCAGGACAGCCTGGCCGCCCGCGGGCTGACCGCTGGCCCCGACGCGATGGCCCACGCGCTGGCGCCGAGCCTGCTCGTACTGACCGAGGCGAGCGCCCCGTCCACCGTGCACCGCTCGATCTACCCGTACTACGTGGGCGTCAAGACCTTCGACGCCGACGGCACCGTGACCGGCGAGCACCGCTTCCTCGGCGTGTTCACCACCACCGCGCTGCACGAGGACGTCCTGGACATCCCGGTGGTCGAGCGCCGCGTCCGCGAGGTGATCCACCGCGCGGGCTTCCCGATGGAGTCCTACTCGGGCCAGCGCATGCTGGAGGTCATCCAGAACTGGCCGCGGGCGGAGCTGTTCTCCACCTCCACCGACGCGCTCTACACCACCGCGACGGGCGTGATCGCGCTCGCCGACCGGCGCAGGCTGCGGCTGTTCCTGCGCAGGGACAACTTCGGCCGGTTCTTCTCGTGCCTGGTGTTCATCCCGCGCGACCGCTACACCACCACCTCCCGCATCGCCATGCAGGAGGTGCTGCTCGACGAGCTGGGCGGCACCCACCTCGAATTCAGCACCCGGGTGGGGGAGACCCCGCTGGCCCAGGTGTATTTCATCGTGCACACCGACCCGGGCAGCCAGGTCGAGCCGGACGTCGCGCGCATCCAGGAGCGGCTGACCGAGGCGGTTCGGAGCTGGGACGACCGCATGGTCGAGGCCGTGCTGGGCGAGCAGCGCGACCGCGTCGCGGGCGGGTCGACGCTGGGCGCGGAGTCCGCCACCGAGCTGGGCCAGCGCTTCGCCAGCGTGTTCCCCGAGGCGTACAAGGAGGACTTCTCCGCCGTCGACGCCCTCGCCGACCTGCGCAAACTCCAGGGTCTGCGTGCCGAGGGCGACCTGGACATGACGTTCTACCTGCCCGCGGAGGCCGAGCCGGGCGAGCGCCGGTTCAAGATCTACCTGGCGGGCAAGGGGGTCACCCTGTCGCAGGTGCTGCCGGTGCTGCAGCAGATGGGCGTCGAGGTGGTCGACGAGCGGCCCTACGAGCTGCGCCGCGACGACGGCACCCGCTGGTGGATCTACGACTTCGGTCTGCGCATCGAGCCCGCCGTGCTGGAGTCCGTCGGCGCGGAGCGGCTGGACCGGCTCAAGGTGGACTTCCAGGACGCGTTCGCCGCGGCCTGGCGGGGCGAGGCGGAGTCCGACCGCTTCAACGCCCTGGTGCTGCGCGCCGGGCTGACCTGGCGGCAGGCCGCGGTGCTGCGCGCGTACTCGCGCTATCTGCGCCAGGCGGGCACCCCGTACAGCCAGGAGTACATCGAGGACGCGGTCCTGGCCCACACGCACGTGGCCACCGCGCTGGTCACGCTGTTCGAGACCTGTTTCGACCCGGCGCTGTCCGAGCCGACCCGCAAGAGCCAGTCCGCGACGCAGCTCGCCGAGATCACCGCGCTGATCGACCAGGTGACCAGCCTCGACGAGGACCGGATCCTGCGCAGCCTGCTCACCGTCATCCGGGCGACGCTGCGCACCAACCACTACGTCCGCGACGCCGACGGCGAGTCGCGGCCGTATCTGGCGGTCAAGCTGGAGCCACGCGCGGTGCCGGACCTGCCGGAGCCGCGGCCGCGGTTCGAGATCTTCGTGTACTCGCCGCGGGTGGAGGGCGTGCACCTGCGCTTCGGCTCCGTGGCCCGCGGCGGCCTGCGCTGGTCCGACCGCCGCGAGGACTTCCGCACCGAGATCCTGGGCCTGGTCAAGGCGCAGGCGGTGAAGAACGCGGTGATCGTGCCGGTCGGCGCGAAGGGCGGCTTCGTGGTGAAGCGGCCCGCGGTGCCCACCGGCGACCCGACGCTGGACCGCGAGGCGTTCATGGCCGAGGGCATCGCCTGCTACCGGATGTTCATCTCCGGCCTGCTCGACCTGACCGACAACCTGGTCGCGGGCGCGGTCGTCCCGGCGCCGGGCGTGGTCCGCTACGACCCGGACGACACCTACCTGGTCGTCGCCGCCGACAAGGGCACGGCGACGTTCTCCGACCTCGCCAACGAGGTCGCGGGCGGATACGACTTCTGGCTGGGCGACGCGTTCGCCAGCGGCGGCTCGGTCGGCTACGACCACAAGGCGATGGGCATCACCGCCAAGGGCGCCTGGGAGAGCGTGAAGCGGCACTTCCGCGAGCTGGGCACCGACACCCAGAGCGAGCCGTTCACCGTGGTCGGCGTCGGCGACATGTCCGGCGACGTCTTCGGCAACGGAATGCTGCTCTCCGAGCACATCCGGCTGGTGGCCGCGTTCGACCACCGGCACATCTTCCTCGACCCGGACCCGGTCGCCGCGGCCTCCTTCGCCGAGCGCGAGCGGCTGTTCACGCTGCCCCGCTCGTCCTGGGACGATTACGACCGCGCGCTGATCAGCGAGGGCGGCGGGGTGTGGCCGCGCTCGCTCAAGTCGATCCCGATCAGCCCGCAGGCGGCCCGCGCGCTGAGCCTGGCCGATGGCGTGGAGAAGCTGTCCCCGGCCGAGCTGATGAAGGCGATCCTGCTCGCCGAGGTCGACCTGCTCTGGAACGGCGGCATCGGCACCTACGTCAAGGCGACCGCCGAGAGCCACGCCGACGTCGGCGACAAGGCCAACGACGCCCTGCGCGTCGACGGCGCCGCGCTGCGGGTCAAGGTGATCGGCGAGGGCGGCAACCTGGGGCTCACCCAGCGGGGCCGCATCGAGTTCGCCCGGGCGGACGGCAAGGTCAACACCGACGCGCTGGACAACTCCGCCGGGGTCGACTGCTCCGACCACGAGGTCAACATCAAGATCCTGCTCGACCACCTGATCCGCGAGGGTGAGCTGGACCGGGAGCAGCGCAACGCGCTGCTGGTCGAGATGACCGACGAGGTCGCCGAGCTGGTGCTGACCGACAACTACCACCAGAACGCCGTGCTCGGGGTGAGCCGGGCGCACGCCGCGCCGATGCTGTCGGTGCACGCGCGCCTGGTGGACGCGCTGGAGCAGCGCACCGGCCTCGACCGCGGGCTGGAGGCGCTGCCCACGCGCGAGCAGTTCAAGGCGATGGACAAGTCGGGCGACGCGCTCAGCTCGCCGGAGTTGGCCACCTTGCTGGCGCACGTGAAGCTCTCGCTCAAGGAGCAGGTGCTCGCCAGCGAGGTGCCCGACCAGGACGTGTTCGCGCGCAGGCTGCCGGAGTACTTCCCGAGCCAGCTCCGCACCCGGTTCCGCGCGGCGATCCAGGCGCACCCGCTGCACCGGCAGATCATCACCACGCTGCTGGTCAACGAGGTCGTCGACGGCGCGGGCATCTCGTACGCGTTCCGGCTGGTCGAGGAGATCAGCGCGAGCGCCACCGACGCCGTGCGCGCGTACGTGGTCGCCACCCGGGTCTACGACCTGCCCAAGCTCTGGCGCGAGATCGAGGCGCTCGACACCCTGGTGGACACCGAGGTGGCCGACGGGATGGTGCTGGAGATCCGGCGCCTGCTCGACCGGGTGTCGCGCTGGCTGCTGTCCAACCGGCCGCAGCCGCTCGCGGTGGGCGCCGAGATCAGCCGGTTCCACGAGGTCGCGCGGGAGTTGGCGCCCGCCGTGCCCGAGCTGCTGCGCGGCAGGGCCCGCGAGGAGGCGACGGCCGACGCCGAGCGGATGGTGGCCGCAGGCGTGCCCGCCGACCTGGCCAAACGCATCTCCGCGCTGCTCGACTCGTTCGGCCTGCTCGACATCACCGAGGTCGCCGAACTGGCCGAGCGCGACGCCGGACTCGACGCCGAACGCAGCCCGATGGAGACCGCCGAGCTGTACTACGCGCTGTCCGACCACCTCGACATCGACCTGATGCTCACCTCGGTCAGCGCGCTGGAGCGGGGCAACCGCTGGCACGCGCTGGCCCGCCTCGCCCTGCGCGACGACCTGTACGGGTCGCTGCGCGCCATCACCCTCGACGTGCTGCGCCAGAGCGACCCGGGCGAACCGGCCGCCGACAAGATCGCCGCGTGGGAGCGCACCAACGCGCGGCTGGCCAGGGCGCGCGCGTCGCTGGCGGAGATCCGCAACGTCGGCAAGCTCGACCTGGCCACACTGTCGGTGGCGGTAAGGCAGATACGGAGCATGGTCCGCTAGGAATGTGCTCACCGGGCTGCCCGGTAGCAGCGTTCGGACCACCCGGCCCCCGGTGGTCAGTTGGTCCGGGCCCGCCCAGGGATAGGGTTCGGCCAGCCGGATTCGCTTTTGCGGGAGGGGTCTTCGTTGGGTGTTTTCGTGACCGAGGTGCGGCCGCGCTGGTCGGACATGGACTCGTACGGACATGTCAACCACGCCAGCACCGTCACGCTGCTGGAGGAGGCCCGGGTCGACCTGCTCTTCCGGGAGGCCGCCTTGCGCGGCGCGGACGACCTGGCGCGCGGTGTGGTCGTGGCCCGGCTGACGGTGGAGTACCGGGCGCCGCTGTTCGCCAACGGCTGCGGGCTGCGGGTCGCGATGTCGGTGCGGGAGATCGGCGCGGCGTACTTCGTGCTGGACTACAAGGTCCACAGTGGACCATCGGAGTCCGACCCGGTCGCGGTCACCGCTGCGACGACAGTGGCGCCGGTCAACCTGGAGTCCGGTCTGCCGCGCCGGATCACCGACGCCGAGCGGGATTTCCTGGCCGCGTGGCACAACGGTGGCGCCGGTGCCTGAGCTGGCGTTCGGCGACCCGTCCGAGCGCGACGACCTCGGCGCGTTTGTGGCCAGGGCGGTCCGGCTCGACCCGCGGGCCGTCGTCCGGCTGCGTGGGCGCGACGGCGGCCTGATCGACGCGTGGGTCGCCACCCCGTTCGACGTGCTGGCCACCCGCACCGCGCGCGGCGCCATCGACCCGTCCGACGTGACCGTGTCCGGCAGCGAGCTGCTCGCGGGCCTCGCCGTGGTCCGCGGCGACCGGTTCGACCCCGGCAGGCCGCGCGACCTGGAGTGGCGCTCGGCGCTGCCGCCCACCCAGCACTGGCAGACGGTCGACGTGGTGCCCGCGCGCACGGTGTCCGAGCTCGCCGACCGGGGGCTGGCCGTGGCCAGGGAGAACGTCGGCCCGCAGGGCACCCCGCCCGCGTCGCTGCTCGACCAGGCCGTGCTCACGGTGGAGGGCGACGGGTTGACGGTCAAGATCCCGCTGCGGTGCCTGTTCGCCCTGTCCGGCATGGGTTTCCTGACCGACGACGCCGACGACCGGATCCGCGTGACCGCCACCGACGCCTGGCTGCGCCTCGACGCGCGCTACGGGGCTGTCGTGCGCCGCAGACACGCCCTGCTGCCGCTGCTGTTCTAGACCAGCCAGACCGAGGTCTCCGGCGGTAGCTGCGTGCCCGCCATCGGCCCGCTGGCCAGCACGATGTCGCCCGGCGGCAGCGGCACCGGGGCCGGGGACGTGTTCAGCGCGCAGATCAGCCCGCCGCCCTTGCGGCGGAACGCGAAGCAGCCGGGCGGCGCGCCGTACCATTCGAGCTGGTGGCCCGCGAAGGCCGCGTTGGTCTTGCGGATCTCCAGCGCGTGCCGGTAGAGCGACAGCATCGACGCCGGGTCCTCCAACTGCGCCTCCACGGTCAGCGCGGCCCAGTCCGGCGGCATCGGGAGCCAGGAGTTCGGCCCCTCAGTGAACCCGAACGGCGCGGCGTCACCCTCCCAGGGCACCGGCACCCGGCAGCCGTCGCGGCCGCGTTCGGTGTGGCCCGAGCGTTCCCAGATCGGGTCCTGCAGCGCCCAGTCGGGTAACTCGACGTTGGGCAGACCCAGTTCCTCACCGTTGTACAGATAGGCGACTCCGGGCAGGGCCAGCGCCACGAGCGCCATCGCCCGCGCGCGCCGGAGGCCGACCTCGCCGCCGCCGTAGCGGGTGACGTGCCGCGCGACGTCGTGGTTGGACAGGGTCCAGGTGGGTGGGGTGCCGGACTCGGCCACCGCGGTCAGCGAACGGTCGATCGCGCGGCGCACCGAGTCGGCGTCGAACTCGGCCTCGGCGAGCGTGAAGGTGAAGCCCAGGTGCAGCTCGTCGGGGCGAAGGTAGCGGGCGAAGCGCTCGTCGCGGTCGAGCCAGATCTCGCCGACGGCCATCGTGCCCGGGTACTCGTCGAGCACCTTGCGGATGAGCCGGTGGATCTCGTGCACGGCCTCGTTGTCGAACCGCGGGTCGGCCTCGCTGTGCGACTGGGCGCCCGCCATCACCGTGACCACGGCCGGGTCCATGTCCGGCAGCCCCGCGGGCTTGGCCAGCCCGTCCGCCACGTCGATGCGGAACCCGTCGACGCCGCGGTCGAGCCAGAACCGCAGCGTGGCGACCAGGTCGACGCGCACGTCGGAGTCGTCCCAGTTGAGGTCGGGCTGCTGCGACGCGAACAGGTGCAGGTACCACTGGCCGTCGGGCACCCGGGTCCACGCGGGGCCGCCGAGGATGCTCGTCCAGTTGTTCGGCGGGATCGACCCGTCCGCGCCGAGCCCGTCGCGGAAGAAGTAGCGGCCACGCTCGCGGCTGGCCGGGGCCGCCCGCAGCGCCGCCTGGAACCACTCGTGCTGGTCGCTGGTGTGGTTGGGGACCAGGTCGACGGTGACCTTGATGCCGTGCGCGTGCGCGTCCGCGACGAGCCGGTCGAACGCGTCGAGGTCGCCGAAGAGCGGGTCGACGTCGCGCGCATCGGCCACGTCGTAGCCGTGGTCGGCCATCGGGGACCGGTAGAACGGCGTCAGCCAGAGGCCGTCCACGCCGAGCAGCTCCAGGTAGCCCAGCCGGGAGCGAATGCCCTCCAGGTCGCCGACGCCGTCGCCGTCGGAGTCGGCGAACGAGCGGACGTAGACCTGGTAGACCACCGCGTCGTGCCACCAGAGGGGTTCCGAGTCGTCAGCGGGCCGGGGGTCGGCGGTTCGTCGCACGATCGCTCATCCTGCCATTCGCCGTCGGCGGACTCCCCGAAGTCCGTGTCATTGGTCGAAGAGAAATCAGACCCAGCTGTTGAGCATGCTGTTGGCCGCCATCTCCAGGTACTGCCAGAGCTGCGCCCGGTGCGGCTCGGACAACCCGGCCTCGTCGACCGCTGTCCGCATGCACCGCAGCCACGCGTCGCGCTGCGCGGGCCCGATCGAGAACGGCTGGTGGCGCATCCGCAGCCGGGGGTGTCCGCGCTGCTCGGAGTAGGTGTGCGGGCCGCCCCAGTACTGCATGAGGAACAGCCGCAGCCGGTCGGCCGCCGGGCCGAGATCCTTCTCCGGGTACAGCGGCAGCAGGATCTCGTCGTTCGCGACCTCGGCGTAGAACCGGGCGACGATGCGGCGGAAGGTCTCTTCGCCGCCGACGGCGTCGTAGAAGTTCTCGGGAGTGGCCACGGTGCCATCCTCGCGTACGGCGGACTAGGTGAGGGACTGGGGTGACTGCGGGTACAACCGCCCCATCGGCGGCTGGATTCCCGCCTCCTCGACCGCGCCCATCGCCCGCGCGCGCAGCGCCCGCTGCACGGTCCACTGCCTGCCGGGGCGGACCTTGACCGTCATTCGGATCGTGATGCTCTCCGGGGTCACCTTCTCCACGCCGAGCACCTCGGGCGGCTCGATCACGTCGGAGGCGAACGGCTCCTCGCCGGTCACCTCGGCGGCGACCCTGGTCAGCAGGTCGGTCACCTGCTCGATGTCGGCGCTGTAGCCGACCGGCAGGTCGACCACGGCCACCGCGAAGCCCTGGCTGGAGTTGCCGACGCGCAGGATCTCGCCGTTGCGCACGTACCAGACGGTGCCGTTGACGTCGCGCAGCGTGGTCACCCGCAGTCCCACCGCCTCGATGGTGCCGCTGGCCTCGCCGACGTCCACCACGTCGCCGACGCCGTACTGGTCCTCCAGCATCATGAAGATGCCGGACAGGAAGTCCTTCACCAGGTTCTGCGCGCCGAAGCCGAGCGCGACGCCGACGATGCCCGCCGAGGCGATGATCGGCGCCAGGTTCACGCCGAGTTCGCCGAGGACGAGGATGAACGCGAGGCCGTAGACGGCGAACGACACGACCGACTTGAGTACCGAGCCGATCGTCTTGGCCCGCTGGGCGCGTCGCTCGGACAGCATGTTGCCCAGCGCCTGCGGCGCCCGTTCCCGCAGCGGTCGCAGCAGCGCGGGCATCTTGCCCCGGCCCGAGGTGAGCCGATCGATCAGGCGCCGCGCCAGCAGCCGGAGCACGAACGCCACCAGCAGGATCATCACGATCTTCACCGGCTTGGCCACCAGCCAGCTCGCCGACGCGGCGAGCCACTCGCTGTTGGTCAGCTCGAACACCTGGCGGCACCAGGAGTCGGTGTCGACACACTTCGGGGGTTCCAGGGAGAACGGCGTCATGGGGTTCATCGGGGCCGACGATAGCCGGCTCGCGCCGTCGCGTCGAAGGGGCATCCACCGGCTGTGTTCACCGTGATTTCGTGCGGTGATGCGGGACACGTCATGGAACACGCGTGCGCTCCGGGGGTGATCTGTGGTCGACTTAGGCAGCACCCGTGGAGGTGGTCGAGTGCCAGAGCGACAACCGACCCGTCTCGGCGCGCCATCTGGGCATGCGCCGAGGCCCACGCTGTACCCGAATCCGGGTCCGGCAGGTACCCCAGCGCGCGCGCCAACGCCGCTACCGACTGGCGTGTCCTCGTGGGGAAGGCGTCGGGTTCTGCTGCTCAACACCACGTTCGAGCCGCTGACCGCGCTGCCGATGAGGCGCGCGGTGGTGCTGATCGTCTGTGGGAAGGCCGAGGTCGTGCACGGCGACCCGGCGGGCATGGTGGTGCACTCGGCCGCGTCGAGTGTCCTGGTGCCCTCGGTCATCCGGCTCAGCAACTACGTGCGCGTGCCCTATCGCGGCCGCGTCCCGCTGACCAGGGCCGGACTGATGCACCGCGACCGCTACCGGTGCGCCTACTGCGGCGGCCGGGCCGAGACCATCGATCACGTGGTGCCGCGCAGCCGCGGCGGACAGCACACCTGGCAGAACTGCGTGGCGTGTTGCGCCCGGTGCAACCACCGCAAGGCGGACAAGCTCTTATCCGAACTCGGCTGGCGCCTGCGGGTCGTCCCGAACGCGCCGCGCGGGCCGCACTGGCGGCTGCTCGCGGGCGTGGTCGACGCCGACCCGTTGTGGCTGCCCTACCTGGGCGAGCCCGCGGCCTGAGTCCTCAGGTGACCCGGGTGCCGCAGGTCACGCGCGTGCCACGGGTCACCCTGGTGCCCCGTTCCCGCGCGGTGACCCTGGTGCCCCGGGTGACCCTGGTGCCGCGGTGCTCGGCGGTGCCCCGGGTGACCCTGGTGCCGCGGTGCTCGGCGGTGACCCGCGTGCCGCGTGTGACGCGAGTGCCCGCCGTGACGCGGGTGCCGCGGGTCACTCGGGTGCCGAGGGCCGACACGGGCGCGTCCGCATCCATTCGGGTGATGATGGTGGCCTCAGCGAGGGGGGCAAAGTTGTACATGGAGTGTCCTCCTGAGGGCGGTCGCGCAACAATTAGGCCAGTGGGCTGATGTCGCAAGGGCCGTACAGGTGAAAGCTATGACCCTGGTGGGTTACGGACAAGACGTCAACTAGTCCAAAGGTGTTCTAGACCGAGAGATGAGGCCGTTCGCACCCCGTCGATACGCCCAACGAGCTACCGGGGCGGACGGCACTCGGCCGATCGGCCTTACCAGGGGAGCACCAACCCCTATGCCGCCACCCCGTGCGGCGTACGCCCATAGGGGTGGGGAGGGCAGGCGGGCCGCCGGGGTCACGTCGGTTACCGTATCGCGTGTGACGCTCGTCGAGACCATTCTCGTCTTCGCGGTGATCCCGTTGGCAATCTACGGCGCGGTCGCCCTACTGACATTGCGCGAGCGGTTCGCCAAGAGCCCGCGGTACCGCCCCGGCCAGGAATGGGAGCATCCGCCGGTCTGGTGGACCGCGAATCCCGCCGGACTGGGCGCGGATCACGCCTGCGCCGCTCCAGCGGCGGACGCCGCCGCGCCCACGCGCACGGCCAAGGGAGGTGCCCGCGGTGGCTGGTGAACTCGTTCGGCACCAGGATGTCCAAGCGGTGGAGGACCCGGAGCACGGCCACGCCGCCGCGGTGACCGCCAGCGGGCGGATCTCCGTGGCCACGGCGAAGGTGCCCGTCGCCCCCGGCCTGCCGTTCACCCCGGTCCAGTTGACCCGGCTCGACGAGGCGCTGACCCTGTCGGCCCGGTCCACCGGCCTCGGGTTCAGCGTCTACCTCGGCGACCTCGGCGCCGACACCCGCGAGCGGGCGAAGGAGCTGCACACCTCGATCGGGGCGGCGTCGAGCGAGTCGGTGCTGATCGCGGTGTCGCCCGGCCAGCGCAAGGTGGAGATCGTCACCGGCGACGAGGCCGCGCGCAGGCTGCCCGACCGCGGCTGCAACCTGGCCATCATGACCATGGTCGCCTCCTTCAAGGAGGGCGACCTGACCGGTGGCCTGGTGAGCGCCCTGCGCATGCTCAGCGACCAGGCGGGCACCGCGCCCCGGCGCTGACCCCCGAACGACGAAGGCCCGGACCACGAGGTCCGGGCCTTCGCCATGCTCGTCAGGAGCCGTCGAACTCGCGGGCGGCCAGGGCGCGGACGATGCCCGCCCGGCCCTCCGAGACCAGCCGGTGCAGGGCGGGCGGGTGCTCGCCCGCCAGCCAGCCGTCGCTCGCGTCCACAGTGGACCGGGCGACCGCCCACGCCGGGAACAGGCCCAGCGCCACCGATTGCGCCCGCTCACTCGACCGGCGCGACCACACGCCCGCCACGTCGGCGAAGTAGTCGGCCGCGTACGGGGCCAGCAGCTCGCGCTGCGACGGGTGGGAGAAGCCGGTGATGATGGCCTCGTTCACCGCGTTGGGCAGCTCGTCGTCGTGCACGGCGCGGCGCCACGCCTCGGCCTTGGCCTCGGCGGTGGGCCGCAGCGCGCGGGACCGCTCGGCCTGCCGGTTGCCCGCCGCCGTCGAGTCCCGCTTGAGTTCCGCGTCGATCTCGGCCGCACCCGCGGCGCCGTGCGCGACCAGCGCGTGCAGCAGCCGCCAGCGCAGGTCGGTGTCGACACCGAGGCCCGGCAGCGGCGCCGACCCGTCGAGCCAGCCGCGCAGGACGGCCAGCTTCGGCTCGTCGAGCACGGAGCCCGCGAGCGAGTTCACATAGGCGAGCTGGTGGTCCGAGCCCGGCTCCGCCGACGTGGCCAGCGCCAGGACGCGGTCGGTGAACGCGGCCCAGCCCCGCGGCGCCCACGCCGGGTCGGCGTAGGAGTTGATCGCGGTCTGCGCCTGCAGCAGCAGCCGCTGCACCACGCCGACCTCGGTCTCCGCGGCCAGGCCGTGGCTGACCAGGGTGACGAAGTCGCGGGCCTTCAGCTCGGCCTCGCGGGTCATCTCCCAGGCCGCCGACCAGCACAGGGTGCGCGGCAGCGGCTCGGTGATGTCGCCGATCCGGTCGATCAGCGTGGTCAGCGAGTCCGGGTCGAGCCGCATGGTGCAGTAGGTCAGGTCGTCGTCGTTGACCAGCACCAGCTTGCCGCAGGCCACGCCGACCAGCTCCGGCACGTCGGTGCGCTCGCCGTCGACGTCGACCTCCACCCGGTGGGTGCGGACCAGCCTGCCGTTCACGTCGTCGTAGACCCCGATCGCCACCCGGTGCGTGCGCAGCTCGCCCCGGCCGGGCTTGGCGCCGCCCTGCAGCACCGCGAACCCGGTGAACCGGCCGTCGGCGTCGACGTCGAACCGCGGCCGCAGCGAGTTGAGCCCGGTGGTCTCCAGCCACTGCGCGCTCCACCACGACAGGTCGCGGCCGGACGCCTCCTCCAGCGCGGCCAGCAGGTCGGCCAGCGTCGCGTTGCCCCAGGCGTGCTTGTCGAAGTACACCCGCAGCCCGGACAGGAAGTTGTCCAGCCCGACATAGGCCACGAGCTGCTTGAGCACGCTCGCGCCCTTGGCGTAGGTGATGCCGTCGAAGTTGACCTCGACCGCCTGCACGTCCGGGATGTCCGCGGCGACCGGGTGCGTCGAGGGGAGCTGGTCCTGCCGGTAGGCCCAGGACTTCTCGATGTTGGCGAAGCTGGTCCACGCGTGCTCGTACTCGGTGGCCGTGGCCTGCGCCAGCACGCTCGCCCAGGTCGCGAACGACTCGTTGAGCCACAGGTCGTCCCACCAGCGCATGGTGACCAGGTCGCCGAACCACATGTGCGCCATCTCGTGCAGCACCGTCTCGCAGCGCCGCTCGTAGGCGTAGCGGGTGACCCGGCTGCGGAAGACGTAGTCCTCCAGGAAGGTCACGCAGCCCGCGTTCTCCATCGCGCCCGCGTTGAACTCCGGCACGAAGCACTGGTCGTACTTGCCGAACGGGTAGGCCACGCCGAAGTTGCGGTGGAAGAACTCGAAGCCCTGCTTGGACTCGGTGAACAGCCGCGCGGCGTCCATGTGCTCGGCCAGCGAGGCGCGGCAGTAGATGCCCAGCGGGATGGTGACCTCGCCGTCGGTGTACTCGTCGCGCCACTCGGCGTACGGGCCCGCGACCATGGCGACCAGGTAGGTCGAGATCGGCTTGGTCGTCTCGAACTGGTGGCGCACCGCGCCTTCCGCGCCGCCATCGACCGCGGCGACCGACTCGGCGGCCGCGTTCGAGATCACCTTCCAGCTCGTCGGCGCGGTGACCGCGATGGTGTAGACCGACTTGAGGTCGGGCTGGTCGAAGCAGGCGAACATCCGCTTGGCGTCCGCGGTCTCGAACTGGGTGTAGAGGTAGACACCCTTGTCCACCGGGTCGACGAAGCGGTGCACGCCCTCGCCGCTGTTCATGTACGAGCACATCGCGACCACGGTCAGCGTGTTGTGCTCGGCGAGGTTCGGCAGCGCGAGGCCGTCCTCGGCCGCGTAGCCCGAGACGTCCAGCGGCACGCCGTTCAGCTCGGCCGATTCCACCGTGGCGGCGATCAGGTCGATGAACGTCGACGCGCCGACCTCGCGGCTGGTGAACGCCACCGTGGTGCGGGAGGCGAAGGTCGCTTCGCCTGGCCTGCCGAGGCCGTCGGTGAGGTCCAGCTCGATGGAGTACGACTCCACCTCCAGCAGCGCGGCCCGCTGTTGGGCGTGGTCTCGGGTCAGGTTGGGGGCGGCCACAGAACACCTCGGCGGACTTGTCGGTGGTAGGTCGGGTCGACCTCTGCGAATTGCGGAACTGACAATCGCATCCAATCACGCCCCGGGCCCCCGAGGTGTCCAGGAGGGCACGGGAAGGTTTCCCGCATCGTCGGTGTTGCCCGATGTGGGGCGGACCACGCCCGCCGCGTGCGGTGACAATGCGACTCTGGAGAGACGTTTCATGACTGCTGTGCAGGAGCCCGCGACCAGGCCGAAGGTCGACTTCTACTTCGATCCGCTGTGTCCGTTCGCCTGGATCAGCTCGCGCTGGATCCTGGAGGTCGAGCGGCACCGCGACATCGAGTTGCGGTTCCGGGTGATGAGCCTGGCCGTGCTCAACGAGGGCCGGGACCTGCCCCCGGAATACCAGGAGCTGATGGAGAAGGGCTGGGGCCCGGTCCGGGTGGCCATCGCCGCCGCGCAGGCGCACGGCGAAGAGGTGCTGCGCGAGCTCTACTCCGCGCTCGGCACCCGCATCCACAACGAGGGCGGCGAGGACTACGACACCGTGATCAGCGGGGCGCTGGCCGAGGTCGGCCTGCCCGCCGAGTTGGCGGCTGCCGCGCACAGCACCGACTACGACGAGGCCCTGCGCAAGATGCACCACGAGGGCATGGACCCGGTCGGCGCGGAGGTGGGCACGCCCACCATCCACATCGACGGCGTCGCGTTCTTCGGCCCGGTGCTCACCTCGATCCCGCGCGGCGACGACGCGGTGAACATGTTCGACGGCGCCCGGCTGCTCGCGAGCTACCCGGACTTCTTCGAGCTCAAGCGCACCCGCACGGGCGAGCTCAAGTTCGACTGAGTCGTCGTCGTGCGCCGCCCGCGCGGGATGTGACACGCTGGCAGCGCCCTAGCGCTCAGGTGTCATATCGGCTTGGAGGATCCATGGCTGCGCCCGTCACCACCCGCACCGGTCACGTCGTCGGGGGACGGCTCATCGACGCCGCGGGCGACCGGATCGACGTGGTCAACCCGGCCACCGAGGAGGTCATCGCCTCGGTGCCCGCCGGGACGCCCGCCGACGTGGACGCCGCCGTCGCCGCCGCGCGCTCGGCGTTCGCCGCGTGGTCTGCCGTCGACCCGGCCGAGCGCGGCGCCGCCGTGCGCCGGATCTCCGCTGGTCTGGCCGCCCGCCGCGGTGAGCTGGCGGCCACGATCAGCGCCGAGATGGGCTCGCCGATCGGCTTCGCCACCAAGGTCCAGGCGAGCCTGCCCGCCATGACGTCGGCGGGCATCGCCGACCTGATCGAGCACGGCTACGCGTTCAGCGAGGAGATCGGCAACTCGCTCGTGCTGCGCGAGCCGATCGGCGTCGTCGGCGCCATCACGCCGTGGAACTACCCGCTGCACCAGATCGTCGCCAAGGTCGCCCCAGCGCTCGCCGCGGGCAACACCGTGGTGCTCAAGCCCAGCGAGATCGCGCCGCTCAACGCCAACCTGTTCCTGGAGATCCTCGCCGAGGCGGGCATCCCCGACGGCGTGGTGAACCTCGTGCACGGCGTCGGCCCGGTCGTCGGCGAGGCTATCGCCGCGCACCCGGACATCGACATGGTGTCGTTCACGGGGTCGACCGCGGCGGGCAAGCGGGTGTCCGCGGTGGCCGCCGAGACGGTCAAGCGGGTCGCGCTGGAACTGGGCGGCAAGTCCGCCAACGTGGTGCTCGACGACGCCGACCTCGCCCGCGCGGTGAAGGTCGGCGTCGCCAACACCTACATCAACGGCGGCCAGACCTGCACCGCGTGGACCCGGATGCTGGTGCCCGCCGCGCTGCACGACCAGGCCGTCGAGCTGGCCGCGGCCGCCGCCGCCAAGTACACCGTCGGCGACCCGCTCGCCGAGACCACGCGGATCGGCCCGATGTCCTCGCTCGCCCAGCGCGACCGGGTGCTCGACTACATCCGGGTCGGCGTGGACGAGGGCGCGACGCTGGCCTACGGCGGCACCACCGACGGCCTGCCCGAGCGCGGCGCCTACGTGCCGCCCACGGTGTTCGCGAACGTGCGCGGGGACATGCGCATCGCGCAGGAGGAGATTTTCGGCCCGGTGCTGTCGATCCTGCCCTACGCCGACGAGGACGAGGCCGTCGCGATCGCCAACTCCACCGTCTACGGCCTCGCGGGCGCGGTGTTCTCCGCCGACGCCGACCGCGCGCTGGCCGTGGCCAAGCGGCTGCGCACCGGCCAGGTCGACGTCAACGGCGGCGCGTTCAACCCGGTAGCCCCGTTCGGCGGCTACAAGCAGTCCGGCAACGGCCGCGAACTCGGCCGCTTCGGCCTGGACGAGTTCACCGAGGTCAAGTCGATCCAGCGCTGAGGTTTTCAGGCCACCCGGGCGCGCTCCAGTGCGGGCCGGGTGGCCGCCGCCGGATACGGCGACCGCGCGAGCGCGTCCTCGACGGTGAGCGTGCCGCTGCGCACGCCGTCGAGCAGGCCCGCCACCACGGCCAGTTCGGCCCGCTGTCCGCGGACGAACCCGGCGTCCACCGGCCCGCCGTGGCCGGGCACGACGGTCCGCGCCCCCAGGTCCACCACCGCGTCCAGCGTCGCGGGCCACTCCAGCGGGTGGGCGTCGGACCCGATCGACGGCGGCGCCCCCTGCTCGACCAGGTCCCCCGCGAACACCACCGCCGCGTCGGGCACGTGCGCGACCACGTCGTGGTCGGTGTGTCCGCGGCCCAGGTGCGCCAGCACGACCGTGCGGCCGCCGAGGTCCACCTCGGCCCGATCGGCCACCTCGTGGTCGGGCAGCACCAGTTCGGCCCGTCGCAACCGTTCCGCGAGTTCGGGTTTGCCCGCGTCCGCGTACTTCCCCGCCCAGGACGCGACCTGCTCGTGCGCGTCGGCGGTCATGGTGGCGCCGCAGCGCGGGTGCGCCCAGACCGGTGCGGGCAGGAACGGCCTGGTGCCAAGGAAGTGATCCCAGTGCGCGTGGGTGATCACGACCGTCCACGGCAATGCGGTGATCTCCCGGATGGCGTCGGCGAACTCGGCGCCGTGCACCTCGTCGGTGCCGGTGTCGACCACCAGACACCGCTGTCCGCCGACAACCAGGCCAAGCGTCTGATCAAGCTCGACATAGCGCCGGGCGAAGACGCCGTCGGCCAGTTCGATCCACTTCACCCGCCCGGTTCTACACCACCATCCGCATCGCCGCCCGGTGCTGCCGGCAGACTGCCCGCGTGCGCGTCTATCTGGGTTCTGATCATGCGGGCTTCGAGTTGAAGGCCCACCTCGCCGAGCGGCTTGCCGCCGTCGGGCATGACGTGGTGGATGTCGGGCCGCAGGCCTATGACGCGCTGGACGACTATCCGCCGTTCTGCATCGAGACCGCGCGCCGGGTCGTCGCCGATCCGGGCAGCCTCGGGGTCGTGATCGGCGGGTCCGGCAACGGCGAGCAGATCGCGGCGAACAAGGTCAAGGGGTGCCGCGCCGCGCTCGCGTGGAGCGCGGAGACCGCGCGGCTCTCCCGTGAGCACAACGACGCGCAGGTGATCGGGGTCGGGGCGCGGATGCACACCGCCGAGGAGGCGACCGCGATCGTCGAGGCGTTCCTCGCCACCCCGTTCTCCACCGACCCGCGGCACGCCCGCCGCATCGGGCTCATCGACGCCTACGAGCGCACCGGCGAACCGCTGAGCTGATGCCCGAGGGTCACACGCTGCACCGGCTCGCCCGAGCGCACCAGCGCCGGTTCGGCGGCGCGCCGGTCGAGGTGTCCAGCCCCCAGGGCCGGTTCGCCGCCGGAGCGTCCCTTGTGGACGGACAGGTGCTGCGCCGCGCCGAGGCGTACGGCAAGCACCTGTTCCACGTCTACGGCCCCGACACCGTCGTCCACATCCACCTCGGCCTCTACGGCACGTTCAGCGAGGCGGAGTTGCCCGCGCCCGCGCCGGTCGGCCAGGTCCGCATGCGCCTCGTCGGCGCCACACACTGGGCGGACCTGCGCGGCCCCACCGCGTGCGAGGTGCTGACCGGCGCCGAGGTGGCCGCCGTGCGCACCCGCCTCGGCCCCGACCCGCTGCGCCGCGACGCCGACCCGGAGCGGGTCTGGTCGCGGATCTCCCGCTCCCGCACGCCGATCGCGGTGCTGCTGCTCGACCAGGCCGTCCTCGCCGGCGTGGGCAACGTCTACCGCGCGGAAGTCCTGTTCCGCCACGGCATCCACCCGCTGGCGCCCGGCCGCTCGCTCCACCATCCACTGTGGACGGAAGTGTGGACGGACCTGGTGGACCTCATGCGCCTCGGCGTCCGCCGGGGCCGCATCGACACCGTCCGCCCCGAACACCTGCCCGAGGCCACCGGCCGCGCTCCGCGCCAGGACCGCCACGGCGGCGAGGTCTACGTCTACCGCCGGACGGGACAGCCCTGTCTGCTGTGCGGGACGCCGATCGTGGCCCACGTCCTGGCCGCCCGCAACCTCTACTGGTGCCCGACCTGCCAGCCGGAGTCTCAGAAGTCGAACCCGCCGCCGAAGTCGCTCCCGCCGAAGTCTCCGCCGCCGTAGTCGCCCCCGTGGTCCCCGCCCGCGTCGCCCCCGGCGTCCCCGCCCGCATCGCCGCCTGCGTCGGACTGTCCGGCGTCGTAGCCCGATTCCCAGGCCGCGGCCGAGCCGATCCCCGCCATCCCGGTGAACATCGCGCTGAACAGCAGCACCGACCCCATGCCCCACGCGCCCGCCACCAGCGCGGGCCGCCACCACGGCTCGCTGTACCAGCCCTGCGGCACCGACCGCCCCGCCACGCGCCCGCCGGGGTAGTAGTGCGGGGTGTCGTCGCCCGGACGGGGCGAGGCCACGTAGTCGCGGCCCTCCACGCTGACCCGCCGGTCCTCGTTCACCGCGCCCGCGCGCTGCGCGTCCGGGTCGACCGGCAGGTCGGGGCCGGGGTCGAGCGCCATCGCGCTGCGGGCAGCCCGGACGTAGTACAGGCCCTCCAGGGCGGTCTTGGTGACCAACCTGCTCTGCTCGGCGGTCTGCGCCTGCTCCATCTGCGATCCCGCCGCCGTGTAGCGCTCGGCGGCGTCGGCGAGCGCCTGCTTGGCGGCCTCGTTGGTGCCGACCAGGTTCACCACCTGCCCGCCGAGCCGCTCGACCCAGCGCCGGGCGTCGGCCTTGGCGTCGTCGAGCTGGTGCTGCCGCGCCGTGGCCCGGCTGCGGGCGACCATCAGGCCGAGTCCGACCACGGCGAGGATCACCGCAATCAACACGATCGTCCCGGTCATGGCGACCTCCTGGTTCCGGTCTGTCTCACCGGCACAACGAGGGACGCCACCGCCGTGGTTCCCCGGGCGGCTGAGCCGTAATGCTTAGAACACTTCCAGGCACGCGGGTTCCCGTTCGGCGACGAACGCCGCCGACAACGCGGCGACCGAGCCCGGGGTGTGCTCGCGCACCCGCCCCGCCGCGGCCAGCGTCGTGAGCCGGGTGCCGCCGAGGAACGCCGCGCCCAGCTCGGCCGTGCTGGTGGCCAGGTCGGCGTCGGCCCGCGTGCGGACGGCGGCGGCGGTTCCCTTGTCGTTCACGGTGATCCGCCACCGGCCCGCGTTCCACGGGCAGAACTCGTCCGCCAGCTCCACCACCGCGTCGACGGGTGCCGAGTAGGTCCGCACGGGCAGCGCCCGGTCGACGTCGACGAGCCGGACGAACAGGCCGTCGAACACCGTGCGCAGCGCGGAGCGCGGCGTCTGCAGCAGCAGGGTCAGCGGGTCGTCCACGGCGCCGTCGTGCTCGACGTGGCCGATCAGGTCGATGTCGAGCAGGTACCGCAGCAGCGCGGCGTGGCCCTGCGCGCTCGTGGCCACCAGCTCGCGCACCGACACCCGGCCGTCCGGCGCGCGGTCGGTCCAGCCCTGCGCGACCCGGAACACCGCGTACCCGTCGGGATGCACCGCGAACCGGTACGCCGACGCGCCCTGGCGCCGGGCCGGGGCGTCGTGCAGGTGGTACGCCCAGTGCGCGTCGTCGCGGGCGAGGGCGCCGACCCGGCTCGCCGCGTACCGGTCGTAGAGCGCGCGCACGACGGGCAGCGCCGCCGCGTGCGGCACCTCGCGAACCGGGTGCGGACCGAGGTCGACACCGGGCCGGAACGGCGTCCTGGCGGTGACGTCGTAGCGCACGTACTCCGAGGCGAGCCCGTAGCCGAAGCGGCCGTAGATCGCCGCCTCCGACGCCCACAGCGCCGCGATCGGCTCCGCGCCCGTCTCGTGCATGCCGTGCAACTGCGCCCGCATGATCCGGGTGAGCACCCCGCGCCTGCGGTGGTCCCCCGCGACGCCGACCGAGGTGACCCCGCCGAACGGGGTCAGTCCACCGCCGGGTACGCACACCGCGCGGCTCAGGACCTGGCCCGTGCCGACCAGCCGGTCGTCCGCGTAAACCCCCTGCGCGCGCGCCGGTTCGAACACCAGCGATTCCTTGTGCGTGATGTCCTCGATCTGGTCGTCGGCGAGAAAGGCGTTGGCGAGCAGGCGGGAGAACGTGGGCAGGTCCGCGTCGGTCAGCGTGCGCAAGGTGTATTCGGCCACAGTCGGTGTTTACGCCGCTTGGACCCGGTTTAGCCACTGGATTTCCATCGGGTGCGTCGGTGACCCACCGGATACGCTGGGTGTCATGTGGCTCCCCACCGCGCACCCGGAGCGCCTCCGGTGAGGGTGGACGCCCCGGTTCTGGTCCGCGAGGCGACGCTCGCCGACGCGGCGGAAATCGGTGAGATCCACGCCGAGGCCTGGCGGCTGGCCTATCGAGATCTGTTCGAGAGCCGGTGGCTGTCCCAATTCGCCGAAAGCCGCCGCGCCATGTGGCCACGGGTGATGACGGACCCGGAGTTCGCGAAATCCACGGTTCTCGTGGCGCAGCGCGGCACCCGGGTGGTGGCGTTCGCGGGCTTCGGCCGCCACCGCGACAACGTCAACGACGGTGAGTTGCACGCGCTCTACGCCCACCCCAGCGTGTGGGGCACCGGCGTAGCCCAGACCCTGCTCGACGGCGTCTGGGACTCGCCGGTCACCGAGTCCTACCGCAGGCTGCGGCTGTGGACGATCGCGGGCGCCAACCGGGCCCGCCGGTTCTACACCTCGGCCGGGTTCACCGAGACCGGCCTCATCCGCGAACGCGACTACGGCGACGGCCGACCCGTGCTGGAGATCGAGTACGCCCGCCGCGCAGGCGGCTGAGACAGGCCCGGAAAAACCCAGGGCTCACGTGAAGTACGGCTCACCGTGCTTGGTCAGCCCGTGCGCGATGCACAGCCGGGTCGCAGGCGGCACGTTCAGCTCGTCGAGCCGCTCCGGCTCGACCCAGACCGGTTCCTGGTCCGGGTCGCCCGTACGCAGGTCCCCGCTCACCGGGCGGCCGCGGAAACAGACGGCCAACTCCTGCGCGCGGGTCTGCGGTTCGCTGTAGACACCGACCAACCCGATGATCTCGACCGCCACCCCCGTGCACTCCACAGCAGCCCGACTCGCCGCGCCCGACGCGCTCTCGCCCGCGAACTGGGGACCACCCGGAAGGTGATAGGTGTCCAGCGCACGGGCGTCTCGGCGGCGCAGCATCAGCAGCAGGCCTGCGTCGTCCACCACGAGCGTGCTCGTGCCGACGACGGTGCGGTTGACCACAGAAGGGTCCAGGTCGAAGTGGTAGCCGGATTGCGACATGGTCCCTGCCTACCGACTCCGTGCGCGACACACCATGGCCTTTGGGGCGATGTTCACCGAACCCTCACACTTTCACCCAACTGGCTGTGTCCCGCACCACCCGGACCGGTGATTCATCGTCCGAGAGCCCGTACAGTCGGAAAAACCGCCACTAAAGTGCCCCTTGGGCGGACAAAAGCGGCCAAGTCCGGGACCTGGCCGCTGCCGAGCGGGCGACGGGAATCGAACCCGCGTAGCTAGTTTGGAAGACTAGGGCTCTACCATTGAGCTACGCCCGCGCGCGCCGGGCCACCCCGGCACGGGAAACAGACTAGCGGGTCACGCTAAGCTGATCGCGCAGACCCCGGGATGTGGCGCAGCTTGGTAGCGCATTCGCTTTGGGAGCGAAGGGTCGCAGGTTCAAATCCTGTCATCCCGACGAGCTTTGGGCTACGCATGTTCGCGGAGGGCGCGAACGTGGGCGCTCGTTCCATACCCGGGGGGCCGAGCCCCCCGGACCCCCCACGTTGCGGCACGTCGCGATCCAGCGTGGGCTCGGCGCTTCGCGCCGTCGAGGTGTGTAACCAATTGCGTGGTCGCCCACGGTGCGAGATGGTCACCAACCAGCCCCACCGATTTCCAGGCCTGCCTCGCTTCCTCCCACTCCTCAGCCCGCTGATCTCTGAGCGCCAGCCGCGAGCCCACCGATCTCTGAGCGCCCCCAACGAGCCCACCAAGCGGCGCGCGCGCTCACCGAGCAGTGGTTCGTTCGGGTGGTGTACGCGAAGTTGGGTCGTCAGCAGTCGCGGAGGTGGGGGGATTGGTTCAGTAGTTGGCCGCGGGGAGAGATGAATGCGCGGTAGCGGGGGGTGTCTACTTTGGACGGGTGGAAGGCGGCTACCCGGTGGCAGTTCTGGAAGGCCAGGGTTAGGTCGAAGTGGCGTTCCAGGGCGCCGCGGATGGCGTCCGACGCCATGGCGCGCAGGAGTTGGCCGCGTTCTGTCTCGCTCGGCGGGGGTACCTCGTGGTCGGCGAAGCCGTCGGCGCTGCGGTCGAGGTCGGTGGCCAGGGCCGAGATCACGTCCCACGCGTAAGGCAGCGACCGCCGCACGCAGTCCACGAACTCCGCGTCGTCCACCGGGCCGCGCTCGGCGCGGGCCAACAGGTCCGTGGGTACATCGAGAGACATCGCGACCTCCAGGTTGATCGTCCTTTCTCCTTACCGCCGACCCGATCACCGGGCAAGGCCGCGCCGCCGATCCCACCGGTTCGGCCCACCCGCCGTCACCCGGACGAGCCCGCGCCACCCGAGCACACCCCGCCCGGTCCCGACCTGGGCAAGCTCGCCTAGACTCGGGCTTCGATCCCGGGCGCCGGTCGGCGCACCCGGGTTTGTCCCTGTCAGTCGCACGAGGAGATCACGTTGAAGAGCACCGTCGAGCACCTGAGCCCGACGCGGGTACGGATCAACGTCGAGGTGCCGTTCGACGAGCTCAAGCCGAACTTCGACCGCGCATACCGCAAGCTCGCCAGCCAGGTCCGCATCCCGGGGTTCCGCCCTGGCAAGGCGCCCGCCCGGGTCATCGAGTCCCGCATCGGCCGCGCGCCGATCCTCGACGAGGTGGTCAACGAGGCCATCCCGGCCAAGTACATGGAGGCGGTCACCGCGGGCGAGGTCCGCACCCTGGGCCAGCCCGACATCGAGGTCACCAAGCTCGAAGACGGCGACCACCTGGCCTTCACCGCCGAGGTCGACGTGCGCCCGGACATCACCGTGCCCGCTTTCGAAGAGTTCGCGGTGACCGTGGACGACCTGGAGTTGACCGACGAAGAGGTAGCCGAGCAGCTCGACGAGCTGCGGGCCCGCTTCGGCACGCTGACCGGCGCCGACCGCCCGGTCGAGAGCGGCGACTTCGTCTCCATCGACCTGGCCGCCACCGTCGACGGCGTGGACGTCGAGGAGGCCAAGACCGCGGGCCTGTCCTACGAGGTCGGCTCCGAGGAGCTGATCGAGGGCATCGACGACGCGCTGATCGGCACCTCCGCCACGGAGAGCGCGACGTTCACCACCACCCTGGTCGCGGGTGACCACGCGGGCAAGGACGCCGAGGTCACCGTCACCGTGCAGACCGTCAAGGTGCGCGAGCTGCCCGAGCCGGACGACGACTTCGCCCAGCTCGCCAGCGAGTTCGACACCATCGACGAGCTGCGGGCCGACCTGCGCACCCGGCTGACCCGGGTGAAGAAGATGCAGCAGGGCGTCCAGGCCCGCGACAAGGTCCTTGAGGTCCTGCTGGAGACCGTCGAGGTCCCGCTGCCGGAGAAGATCGTCGAGGCCGAGATCGAGTCCCGCCAGCACGACGCGGTGCACTCGTTCGACCACGACCAGGACAAGCTCAACGAGTTCCTGGCCACCCAGGACCAGACCCGCGAGGACTTCGACGCCGAGTTGCGCGCGGACGCCGAGAAGTCGGTGAAAACCCAGCTCATCCTCGACTCGATCGCCGAGTCCGAGCAGGTGCAGGTCAACGACGGCGAGCTGACCGAGCGGATCATCTACCAGGCCCAGCGCTTCGGCGTGAGCCCGGACGAGTACGTCCAGCGCGCCCAGCAGTCGGGCCAGCTCGGCGCCATCTTCGCCGACGTGCGCCGCGGCAAGGCGTTGGCCTCGGTGGTCCGCAAGGCCGCCGTGACCGACGCGTCGGGCAACGCGGTCGACCTCGAAGAGCTGTTCGGCAAGGCCGAGCCCGCGGTGGCCGAGGCCACTGAGGCGACTGAGGCCACTGAGGCCACTGAGGCCACTGAGGCCACTGAGGCGACCGACGACACCGCGGTCGAGGAGACCGCGGCCAAGTAGGTCGGCACACACTCTTTGACGCTCTGAGCGAAAGTGGGCGGTGTCGGGAAGTCGGCGCCGCCCGCCTTCGTTAGTGTCGGTTACGAGATCACTGGTTCGTGAAGGTTCTTTCAGACGTGGGAGAAGGCAGGCAGACGTGACGCAGCACCTCTCGCCCTCGATGCGGTCCGCCACCGCGGGGCTCAACTTGAACGACTCGGTGTACGAGCGGCTGCTTCGTGAGCGCATCGTCTTCCTCGGTTCCGAGGTCGACGACGACATCGCCAATCGCATCACCGCGCAGCTTCTGCTGCTCGCGGCCGAAGACCCCGAGCGCGACATCACCTTCTACATCAACTCGCCGGGCGGCTCGGTCACCGCGGGCATGGCGATCTACGACACCATGCAGCTCATCGAGCCCGACGTGGCCACCTGGGGGATGGGTCTCGCGGCCTCGATGGGGCAGTTCCTGCTCTCCTCCGGCATGCCGGGCAAGCGCTACGTGCTCCCGCACGCCCGGGTGATGATGCACCAGCCGTCGGCGGGCGTCGGCGGCACCGCGTCCGACATCGCCATCCGCGCGCAGGTGTACGCCAAGTGGAAGCACGAGATGGCGCTGCTCACCGCGGAGCAGACCGGCCAGACCGTGGAGAAGGTCACCGCCGACGCCGACCGCGACCGCTGGTTCACCGCCGAGGAGGCCAAGGAGTACGGCTTCGTCGACCACGTGGTCACCCGCGCCGCGCAGGCCCCCGACACCAACTGACCGGCCTCGGCGCCAGAAACAGGAGCTTCCCGTGAGTGAACGTCACCTCCCGCAGTCCCGCTATGTGCTGCCGTCCTTCGTCGAGCGCACGAGCTACGGGGTCAAGGAGTCCAACCCGTACAACAAGCTGTTCGAGGAGCGGATCATCTTCCTCGGCGTGCAGATCGACGACGCGTCGGCCAACGACGTGATGGCGCAGTTGATCTACCTGGAGTCCACCGACCCCGACCGCGACATCACGATGTACATCAACTCGCCGGGTGGCTCGTTCACCTCGCTGATGGCCATCTACGACACCATGCAGTACGTCCGGCCCGACATCCAGACGTTCTGCCTGGGCCAGGCCGCCTCGGCCGCCGCGGTGCTGCTCGCCGCGGGCACGCCCGGCAAGCGGCTCGCGCTGCCCAACGTGCGGGTGCTCATCCACCAGCCCTCCACCGAGGGTGTCTACGGCCAGGTCTCCGACCTGGAGATCCAGGCCAACGAGATCCAGCGGGTCCGGCGGCTGCTGGAGACCACGCTGGCCCGGCACACCGGCCGCGACGTCGACCAGGTCCGCGCCGACATCGAGCGCGACAAGATCCTCACCGCCGAGGAGGCCAAGGAGTACGGCATCATCGACGAGGTGCTGCCTTACCGGAAGCTCTCGGCCAAGTAGCAGCTCGCGGAACCCGGCGCGCCGAACTCCGCACGAAAGCAGCCGACACCCGCGGGCCGGACGGCCTACGGTGGTGGACTAAGGCTTTTGGGCACGGATTCGGCCGCGTCGGGCATCAGGTTCTCCCCTTGACCGGGGGTAGGCAGGTACCGTCGAGGACAACGGACGCGACCGGGCCGTTGTACGTCGTGGAAACGAACCGCGGCGGACATCGGTTCCCGGGCGCGGCCGGCCACACAGCCAGGCGCACTTCCCCCAAGGGCGCCGGAGGGGACAGAGGTCAGCGGTCATGGCACGTATTGGTGACGGCGGAGACCTGCTCAAGTGTTCTTTCTGCGGGAAGAGCCAGAAGCAGGTGAAGAAGCTCATCGCCGGCCCCGGCGTGTACATCTGTGACGAGTGCATCGACCTCTGCAACGAGATCATCGAGGAGGAGCTCGCCGAGGCGGGCGACGTCAAACTCGACGAGTTGCCCAAGCCTGCCGAGATCCACGACTTCCTCGACCAGTACGTCATCGGCCAGGAAGACGCCAAGCGTTCTCTGGCCGTCGCGGTCTACAACCACTACAAGCGCATCCAGGCAGGCGACCGGGCCCGTCCCGAGGGCCGGGAAGGTCGGGAGTCGCGCGAGGAGACCGTCGAGCTGTCGAAGTCGAACATCCTCATGCTCGGTCCCACCGGCTGCGGCAAGACCTACCTCGCGCAGACGCTGGCCAAGCTGCTCAACGTGCCGTTCGCCATCGCCGACGCCACCGCGCTCACCGAGGCGGGCTACGTCGGCGAGGATGTCGAGAACATCCTGCTCAAGCTGATCCAGGCCGCCGACTACGACGTCAAGCGCGCCGAGACGGGCATCATCTACATCGACGAGGTCGACAAGATCGCCCGAAAGAGTGAGAACCCGTCGATCACCCGCGATGTGTCCGGCGAGGGTGTGCAGCAGGCGCTGCTCAAGATCCTGGAGGGCACCACCGCGAGCGTGCCGCCGCAGGGCGGGCGCAAGCACCCGCACCAGGAGTTCATCCAGATCGACACCACGAACGTGCTGTTCATCGTGGCAGGCGCGTTCGCGGGCCTGGAGAAGATCATCCAGGATCGGGTCGGCAAGCGTGGCCTCGGCTTCGGCGCGGAGATCCGCTCCAAGGCCGACATCGACGCCGCCGACTTCTTCAGCGACACGATGCCCGAGGACCTGATCAAGTTCGGCCTGATCCCCGAGTTCATCGGGCGGCTGCCGGTGATTGCCAGCGTGACCAGTCTCGACAAGGTCTCCCTGGTGCAGATTTTGACCGAGCCGCGCAACGCGCTGGTCAAGCAGTACCAGAAGCTCTTCGAGATGGACGGCGTCGAGCTGGAGTTCACCGAGACCGCGCTCGAAGCGATCGCCGACCAGGCGATCCTGCGCGGCACCGGTGCCCGCGGCCTCCGCGCGATCATGGAGGAGGTCCTGCAGTCGGTGATGTACGACATCCCGAGCCGCACGGACGTCGCCAAGGTCGTCATCACCGAGCTGACGGTCCGGGAGAACGTGAACCCGACCATCGTGTCCCGCCAACCCACGCGACGGGAGCGCCGCGAGAAGTCGGCCTGAGCCGGTGACCGACGCGGAGTCCTGGCCGTACGTGTTGTTGCTGCACGGCTACACCGGTGCCGGTCGCGGCCACTGGCAGTCCTGGCTCGCGCACGAGCTGGCCGACGCGGGTGCCGCCATCGACGTCCCGGTGTTCAGCGATCCCGACTGCCCCTCCCTGGACGCGTGGCTCGGTGAGCTGACCCACCACCTGGAGGCCGCCCCGCGCTCCGGCAAACGGGTCGTCGTCGCCCACGCCCTCGGCGCGGCCCTCTGGCTGCACCACGCGGCCCGCGTCCCCGCCGACCCCGCGCTGCGCGTCGACCGGGTCCTGCTCGTCGCCCCGCCGGGCGCGGCCTGGCGTTCCCCGGACGTCCACGGCTTCACCCCGGCCCCGCTCGACGCCGCGGGCATCCGCCGGGCCGCGGGCTGGACCCAACTGGTCACCGGCGAGAACGACGCCTACCTGCCTGTCGGCGAGGCGGTGACCATGGCGGCCGACCTGAAGATCGACCTGGACGTCATCCCGGCGGGCGGTGCCCTGGACTCCCGCACCGGCTACGGCCCCTGGCCCAGCGTCCTCGACTGGGTCCGCGACCGCCACACCCGCCTGACCGCCCACGCCACCCTTCCGTGATGGCGGTGGGCACGGTCGGCTAGAGCGTGCCTGCGGGGAGGTCGAAGTGGCCGAGCTTGTGGCCCTGTGTATGGGAGTCCCACTCGGCGAAGGTGAACGACACGGCACCCGCGTCGGGCCGGTTGGAGTTGCGGACCAGCACCTCGGTCTCGGTCAGCATGACCTCCACGCAGTTGTTGCCGTTGTCCGAGAACTTGGTCCACGTGTTGGGCTGCAGGGGCATGGCGTCACTCGATTCAGTGATTTCCGCTGAGGCTGTCGATCATATCCAGGCTCGTCAACGGATCGAGTGCCTTGAGTCGAAGGTCATCGAACTTGGTGATCGCCTCAGTGACGGCCGAGTCCCGGTCCAGGAAGTGTTCGCCGATCGTGGTGTCGACGCTGGCGATCTCCGGGATGATCTTGTCGAAGGTGTAGATGCTCATCGTTGTGCCGAGGAGGTAGTGCTCACGGGCGTTGAACGGAAGAACCTGGACCGTCACGTTGGGGTAGGCCTGGCACATTTCGATCACGTGGCGAAGTTGGTTGCGCATGACGTTCCCGCCGCCGATGTTCTTACGGAGCGCAGCCTCCCCGATGACCACCCAGAACTGGAGCGGTGGCTGGTCATCTCGGGTGAGCACGTCGCTCAGGCCAAGACGGAAGCGCAGGCGGGTTTCCACGACGTTGTCCGCATGTCCGGTCGGGGCCATGATCGCGCGAGCGTAGTTCTCCTCCTGGAGCAGGCCGGGGAATACTTCGGGGCTGTAGAACCGGATGCGGTGTGCGGCGCGGATCAGGTCGGCTGCGCGGCGTTGGTGCGGCTGGATGTCCGCGCTGTTGGCGACCCGCTTCAATGATCGACGTGCCTCGCGGTTGACCTCCATCAGGTCGCCGCTCTGATCCTCGCGCACCCCGTACAGCCCGAGCAGCAGAGTCAGATCACCTTGGCTGATCTTGGTGCGGCCCTGCTCGATGTTGCCGATGGTCGTGGTGGTGCAGCCGACCTTGTCGGCGGCCTGCTCGCGGCTCACGCCTGACTCGACACGCATCCGCTTGAGGGTCGCGCCGACCTGGATGCGGTCGGCGGTCCGCCGCTGTCCCGTTGCCACAGGTTAACTCCTTCGGGTGAATTCCAACTAAATATGCGCGCCCGTGTTTGACGAGCACCTTACGATGAACATGCGCCTGGAGCCACCTGGCGGACTCATCGTAGCAACCTTGCCAAATCGAAAGTGCGCGCATCTATCGGGAGGTAGTGATCGTGTCCAACAACGGGGTCATCGTCAGTTCGTGGGTCAAGATCGAGCGGGAGTGCGAGATCCAGGTCAATGTCTGTCACGGCGAGGCCGAGTTCTCGATTGGCGGCGGCTGGGCCAACGACGTCCAGATGGTCGCCACGCAGGAGGGCCTGCAATGCCTCGTCGACGCGACCACCAAGGCCCTCGCGACCATGCGTGAGCAGGCAGCCGATGACTGAACCCGCACCCGGCGCCGACGTGTTGTGCGTGCTGGGTGCCCGCGCCCTGCCTGCGGCCTGGCTCTCGACGCTCGCCGACGAACACGGTGTCGCACCGCACGTCGCGCGGGTGTCGGCGTGCGGTGAATTTGCCGTGATCACCGGTCCACGCGCCCGGGTCACCGTCGTGCGCGTGCACCCGAACGGCCCGACGGTCCTGTCAGTGGCGGTCGACGGCACGGCATAGTGGCCCCATGGACGACGGGGGATTCCAGCCCAGCACGACCCAACGCGAATGGCTTGACTCGCTCGACAGCGAGGAGCAGCGGGCCGCCGCGTTGGCGCGGATGACCACGCTGTGGTCGATGTGCGAGCAGATCGCCCGAAGCACCGACGCCGTGGCGGACCGCATGCTCCCGCACGCGCGCGGGAAGGGTGCGGTGGATTGGGTTATGGCGTGGGCGTTGCGCGCCGAAGCGCTCCGCGCACTCGGCCGTGGCGAAGGTGCCCTTGCCGACGAGCACTTCGCCGCCGCTGCCCGCTACCAGCCCGCCGTGCTCCCGGAGATCGTCATCGAGCCTGACGGAACTCGCGATGGTGGTCCTTCGTCGTAACTCGGACACGGGCGGTAGTTGTGCTGGCCCCGTTTTCTGGGCACGTTCGGTGGCGGGGAGGTCACGGGCATGAGTGTTGACGACGGGGGCAGTGCGCCGCCGGACCCGTTCGGTTCGGTGGGCGGTTCCCTGTTCGATGGCATGCGCGACTTCGCGAGCGCTGCGTCGTCAGGCGCGGTGGAGGTCAGCCCGGACGGCGGTCAAGCCCTCCTCGCCGTCCTCGACCGCTTCAGGGCTGAAATGCGTGAGCAGGAGAACAACCTCTATCGCATCTCGCAGCCGCCGCCGTTGGGGCGGTTGAAGGGTGGCGAGGTAATGGCGCCGTTCATGGTGCAGGTTGCCACCGATGAGAACGGGTTCGTCACTCGGTTCAGAGAATTGCGGGAGTCGTTGACGCAGGCGGAGGAGGGCATCCGCCAGGCGATGGCCAACTACCAAGCGACCGAGGAAGCGAACAGAGTGGCGATGACCAAGCTGTTGGGTGGGCTGGAGTGAGAGTTTCGATGAGGTTCAGAACCGCATGGTTTGCGGCGATGCTGGGTTCGTTGGTGGCCATGGCTGGGTGCTCTACTCAAACACCTGGCCTGGCGGGTCCAGTGTCGGGTGTGTCGCAGACCGTCACCAAGAGCCAGCGACCAACCACCACCTCGTCCAGCGGTGCGACGGCCGGTTCCAAACCCAGCGGGACAGGCCCGCTGGCAGGGGTGCTGCCGTGCTCGTTCCTGACCAACGCGGATCGCGCCCAGTTGGGCCTGAAGAGCACACCAAAGGAAATTGACGAGGGCGACCGGCGGGCGTGTCAGTTCAGTGAGAAAGATGTCACCACCAGTGTGACGATTTTTGACGACCTCGGTCTGGACAGTGTCGACGCGACCGATTCCGACGCACGACCGGTGCCAGTGGTGGGTCGACACAAGGCGTTGCAGTCGATGTTCGGTATTACTTGTGCCGTGACGATGGAGATCACCGCGACCTCAATCGTGTCGGCAACCGCGTCCGGCAATACGGATGCGGAGTCGTGTGAGATCGCGATGAAGATGGCTCAGGCTGTTGAGCGGAATCTGCCGTGAGGGGGCGACGGTGATGGTGGCGCGGCCGAGGGTTGATCAGGTGGGGTCGGTGCGGACTCAGGGGGAGTTGCGGGCCGACGCGGAGCGGCAGGTTGACCAGCGGCTTCGGGAGCAGTACGGCGACGGGTTCTTCGGCAGGCTCATGGCGCAGATGGTGCGCGACGGCAGGGTCAACGAACTGGCTCGTGCCGAGATGGCTGCGGACGCCCACATCCTGGCGCAGGGTGGCGAGGTCCGCGACGCGCCGACGATTCCAGGGATGAACTATCTCGCGGTGCCGCACGACGAGTTGAAGCGCAATGTCATGGAGCAGGCCGATCCGGGTGAGGTCGGCAGAGTCGGCGACGCCTGGGTGGGGGTCGGCGACTGGATGATCGGGTTTCAGCAGCAGTTCAGCTCCGCCATCTCGAACAGTGAGTCCCAGTGGCGCGGTATGGACGGTGACGCCGCCCGCAAGTTCATGGCCGATGTGGGCACCTACGTCGGCACCGCCGGATCCAGCGCGCAGTTGGCGGGCCGACAGGCGCAGTTGCACTCCGACGCCCTGGCCACCGCGCGCACGATGCCCGAGCCGGTGCCGTTCGACATGAACGCCGCCCTCGCCGACCTGCGGTCTACCTCCGATCCGTTCGCGTTCGCCGAAAAGGCCAACGAGCATTACGCGACCTTCACCCGCAGCCAGGAGGCGCACGGCCAGGCCGCCCTGGTCGCCTCGGGGTATGACCAGAGCATGTCGGGTGCCAGCACGATGCCCGCGTTCGCCGCACCGCCCGCCATGGGCGGTGGCGGGACACCGCCGCAGCCCCCACCTCCTCCGTCCCAGCCGCCGCCGGTTGTGCCTCCTGTTCCACCGGGTGGGCCCATCGGGGTGTCCGAGCCTTTCGGTCGGCCGTCTGCCTGGCCGGGTTCGCGGGACAGTGCGCCGGTGACCGCGCAGAGCTTTCAGCCGCCGACCGGGGGTCAAGGCAGGCCGGGCCAGTTGCCGCCGCCGAAAGCCACGCCGAATCCCGGTCTGCCGGGCGGCTTGCCGATCGGCGGACCCGTGGGCGGCGCTGACGACGACCGGCGGCGGGGTGGTCGCGGACTCGGTTCCGGTGGGGGGTTCGGCCCCGGCGGCCGTGGTGGTTCAGCGGGTGGGTTCGGGCCCGGCGGTGGCCGTGGCGGGTTCGGCCCGGGCGGCGGGTCCGGCGGACCTGGAAGTGGTGGGCTCGGAGCGGGTGCGCCGAAGTCCGGCGTCGGCGCGGTGGCCGCCGACCACGCGGCCTCGGGTGGCCGTGGGGGTGGCGCTGCGGGTGCCGGGCGCGGTGGAGCGGCAAGCGGGGGCGGTATGGGTGGCGGTGGCGGACGAGGTCAGGGCGGCGAGGACTCCGAGCACCAGCGTCCGGCCTTCCTGGTCGAGGCGGACCCGGAGGGCATCTTCGGCACCGACGAGATCACGGCGCCGCCGGTCATCGGACAATGATCACTTCGTTCGACCTGTCGTTCGCTGCGATCGACATCCTGGCCCAGGGACTTCGGCTCGACTGTCGGCTGTTTCCCTTCCAGATCCCCAGTTTCGGCACCTACCTCGACGACCGGACCCGGATCACGCAGGCGGTCCGCGACGACCTGCACCGGCGCGGGCCCGCTCGATCCGGTGATCTCGTTCCCGAGGTCGAAGCGGCGGTGCGACTGCTGGCCGAGCACGACATCGCGATCGCGGTGGTCGGCAACTCCGACTCGGGCGGCGGCCTGTGTGCCCGCGCATCGATGACGGCCCGCAACGCGGGGCTCGTCATGCACGTCGAGCACGGGCTGCGGTTCCTGGTGGTCCGGCCCGAGGCGCTGATCCGCAGTGTGGTGCAACTGTTGCCGTCGGCCGATGCCGGTCCCGGGCAGTCGGTGACGATCACCCAGCCCGGCTCGCCGCCGCCCAGCCCGGACCAGGGGTTCGCCGTGCGCAGCGTGGTCCGTGCTCCGCGCACGAGTGCCGACGTTCAACTCCGGGTCGTCCAGGACATCCTGCGCCGCCCTCGTCTCGGCGCCGGGTACTTCGTCGTCGCCGAAGGACAACGCCGCGCGCCCGGACTGTCCTGGATGGACACCGACGCCGGGCGCTACCTCTGCCTCACCCGCGCCGAAGAGCGCGGCGACACCAACGTCACCTATTTCCCCGCCGACGCCGAACGGGTGGCGCACAAGGTGGGCGAACTGGTCGACACCCTGCGCCGCACGCGCTGACCACCCGGGAGTGGACATCCCGGTGCCCACCGGCACCGGGACTGGCCGGTCGACCGCACGGCATAGTGGAGCCGTGGATGACGGGAGATTCCAGCCCAGCCCAGCCCTCGTTCGAAGCGACGAGCGGCGGGTTGAGGCGCCCGAGCAGATGATCATGGCCAGGTGACGGACTAGTCCGTGTGGCCGGCGATGTTGAACACGATGCCGTGCGGATCCCGGACAAAGAACCGTCGAAGGCCCCAGGGCTCGCGGGTGAGTGGGTGGACGATCTCGTAACCGCGGCGTTGTGCCTGCGCGTAGGCGGCGTCGACGTCGCTCACGGCGACCGTGAGCAACGACTGCGCAGGTGCGGTGGCGTCGCCGGAGACGAGGCTCACCTGGACGCTCGGGTTCGTCGGTGATCGGAAGCTGGCGACCCAGCCCATGTCGAACTGCTTGCGAAGACCGAGGAACTCTCGTAGAAGTCGTGGCCGGTGGTCGCGTTGTCGACGTTGAGGTTCGGCACGATGCGGTGAATAGTCACTGAGTTGCTCCGTGGGTCAGTGTCGCGGCAGGCCCATCCTGTCCCTTGAGGACACACGCCGCTACGCCGGGGCGTGTCTGCCCAGGAACGCCAGCACGTCCGGCACGATTCGGCGGTAGAAGCCGTCGCCGTGGCCGCCGGGGGCGGTGTGGACGTGTTCGGGGGCGGCGAGCCGGATGAACCTGCGGGTGCCCTCGATGAAGTGGTCCTCGGTGCCGCACCAGATGCCGACCGGCACCTTGCCCAGCTGGTCGACGTTGCGCAGCGGGTCGAGGGCGGCCCACTCCTGGTGGTCCTTGAACGCGCGCCGCGTGCTC
This sequence comes from Actinokineospora sp., assembly GCF_052390155.1. NCBI lineage: Bacteria > Bacillati > Actinomycetota > Actinomycetes > Pseudonocardiales > Pseudonocardiaceae > Actinokineospora > Actinokineospora sp. The sequence goes on from NZ_JBQTHF010000010.1 coordinate 46,883, forward strand.
ATCTCGCGCCAGGACAGCAGCAGGCCCGGCGAGATCGCCGCCACCGCCGACAGCGGCGCGCGCAGTTCGTGGCGCCGCCGCGCGTAGAGCAGCGCGCCGAAACCGCCCATGGACACGCCCGCGCAGCCGAACGGCGTTCCGGCCGCGTCGCCGAGGCCGCGGGCCCGCAGCCAGCGCGGCACCTCGTCGAGCAGCATGGCCATCGCGTTGTCGCCGACGTGGTTCTCGTGCCAGTAGTTGTCGCCGCCGTCGACGGCGGCGAAACCGAACGGCGGCAGCTCGCCGCGCGCCACACCGTCCACCAGGGACCGGGCGAGCCCGGTGGGCGTGGCGTGCCGGGCGCTGCCGCGCAGGCCGTGCAGGAACAGGCACATCGGCAGGTTCTTCGCGGGCAGCTCGGTGGGCAGGACCGTGACCAGGTCGACCGCACGCCCGCGCGCGGCCGAGTACACCTGTTCGGTGCGCACCACGGACTCGGGGCCCGCGCTGCCCGCGGCGGTCGCGCCCGCCAGGACGTCGAGTGCCGGGTGCGCGCCGATGGCGATGCTCGCGGTCGCCAGCCCGGCCGCGCCCGCGACCAGCAGCGAGCGCCTGCCCAGCGCGTTGTCCCCGACCCCCATGGCCCCCTCCATGCTCCCCGGACACCTCAGGCATACGCCCCCTGACCACCCAATCGGGATTACCCGGTCGAATGTTTCTCGGTTCAGATGACCGAGCGGGCGCGGAGATCATCGATCTTGTCCGGGGGATAGCCCAGCCAGCCAAGTACGGCTGTCGTGTGCTCGCCGAGCGCGGGGACGGCGGCCGGGTCCCAGGTCCACGAGTCGGCGTCGACGGGTGGGCGCAGCATCGGCACCGTTCCGCCAGGGACCGGTACCGCCGACCAGCGGTCGCGGGCGGCGAGCTGCGGGTGGTCGGGCAGCTCGGCGACGCCGCGGGTGCGGGCGGCGGGCACGTCGGCGGCGTCCAGCGCGGCGAGCAGCGCATCGGCGTCCACGGTGTCGAAGTACGGCTGCAGCTCGGCGTGCAGCGCCGCCCGGTGCGTCACCCGGTCGGCCACGGCGGGGAAGGCGTCCGCCAGCTCCGGGCGCCCGACCACGCCGCACAGCCGCCGCCACTGGCCGTCGTTCTGCACGGCAAGGTGCACCGTGGCGCCGCCCGCGCAGCAGAACGGGCCGTACGGCGCGATCGTCGGGTGGTGGGCGCCGTGCCGCTCGGGCGCGCGCCCGGTGCCATGCGCATACAGCGCGGGCTGGTGCATCCACTCGGCGAGCGCCTCCATCAGGGTCAGTCGCAGGGTGGCGCCCTCGCCGGTCCGGCCGCGGCGCACCAGGGCGGCCAGCACCGCCGCGTGCAACTGCACCCCGGCGGCGATGTCGGCCACGGAAATCCCCGCGCGGGCCATCGCCGGGCCGTCTCCGGTGGCCGCGACGAGCCCGGTCTCGGACTGGATCAGCGCGTCGAACGCCTTGCGGTCGCTGTAGGGGCCGCCGTCGCCGTAGGACGACAGCTCGGCCACCACCAGCCCGCGATGCCGTGCCCGGACGCTGTCGGCATCGAAGCCGAGCCTGCGCGCCGCGCCGGGGGACAGGTTGCACAGGACGACGTCGGCACGGGCTATCAGCTCGGCGACAACCGCCGCGCCGTCGGGATGCTTGAGGTCGAGGACCACCGACTCCTTGCCGACGTTGGTCCACGCGAAGTAGCTGGACACCTCGCCGCACGACGTGTCGTACTGCCGGGCGAAGTCGCCCGTGCCCGGTCGCTCGATCTTGATCACCCGGGCGCCCAGGTCGGCCAGCAGCCGGGTCGCGTACGGCACGGCCACGGCTTGTTCCAGGCTGACCACCACGATCCCGTCGAGCGGCTTCACTCGACCCGCCCGGCGCCCGCGTAGAGGTTCATCGTGTCGCCGCGCAGGAAGCCGACCAGGGTGATGCCCTGCTCGTCGGCCAGCTCCACCGCCAGCGACGACGGCGCGGACACCGCCGCCAGCACCGGTATCCCGGCCATCGCCGCCTTCTGCACCAGCTCGAACGACGCCCGCCCGGACACCAGCAGCACGGTGCCCGCCAGCGGCACCAGTCCCGCCTGCACGGCCCAGCCGACCACCTTGTCGACCGCGTTGTGCCTGCCCACGTCCTCCCGCACGACCAGCGGCTCGCCCGCCGCGGTGAACAGGCCCGCGCCGTGCAGACCGCCCGTGCTGGCGAAGACCTTCTGCCGCTCCCGCAACACCGCCGGCAGCGTCCCCAACACCCGAGCGGACACCCGCACGCCGTCTCCGGCCGGGGGGAACCGGGTCTTGAGCCGCACCGCGTCGAGCGCCGCCTTGCCGCACACCCCGCACGACGAGGTGGTGTAGAAGTTGCGCTCGACCCCGGTGTCCGGCGGCGCCACCCCGTCGGCGAGCGCGATGTCGAGCACGTTGTAGGTGTTGCGCCCGGCGTCGTCGACGCCATCGCAGTAGCGCGCGATCGAGATGTCCGCCCGGTCGCCGATCACGCCCTCGGTGAGCAGGAACCCGTGCGCCAGTTCGACATCGTGGCCGGGGGTGCGCATGGTGACCGCCAGCGCCCGGCCGCCGACCCGCAGCTCCAGCGGCTCCTCGGCGGCCAGCGCGTCCGACCGCTCGCGCCGCCCGTCCGGGGTCACCCGGACCACCGACCTGCGCACCGTCACCCGTCCCATGACCCCAGCCTAGGCAACGGAGGCGGGGGTAGACGCCGGCGAGGTGTGGAAGCCCCCCCCCAGGGACCCCGGAGTTGATTGATTTGTGCAAAACAAAAAAGTAAAGCCGGA